>CAISRK010000302.1 GCA_903887815.1 uncultured Bacteroidales bacterium
CCCGATAGCTATTGGGACTGAAATTCTGAAACCTAATCTACCTGTTAGTTAAAAACAATCTGGTTCTTCTCCTTGTCGAGGGTATATGTACCGAATTTCTTAAGCACCTTTTCCGACATCATAACGTCGGCTTTCTGCTTTTGCAAAACGGTTGCCTCAAGTTCGAAAGCCGATTTTGTTGCTATATTTATTTCACTAACGATTAAAATAGATTTATCAGTAACCGAATTATTTCCAAGGATTTTTTCAGCATCCCCGTCGAAATCCGTTTTGCCGATTGCACCGGCTTTCAGGAGTTTTAAGGTTTCATCAACTGAGAAACTCAGCCCGGGACCTTCTTCACTCAGGGTAACCTGCGAAGTATATCCATTGATCACTGCGCTGAATGAGAGCGTGTTATCAGCATTTTTAGTAAGCTGTAAAACATTGTCTTCCGGATTGATAGCTACGCTCACCTTGGTTACCTGGGTAGTAATAACCTGGTTTTGTGTTTTAGGGACAAAGTCTTTGCTAATAATCCTGAATTCGGTGCGGCGGTTAAGGGCGTGGGCTGCTTCCTGGGCAGGCTTCGAGGGCAATGAGTCGATAAATGCCTGCGAAAGAAGTGTCCCGGATTTAAATGCAAATCCATCTTTTATAATGTCCTTCGAAAGCTTCCTTGGAACACGCTCACCATAGCCTTTTGCTACAAGGCGGTCAGGATCGATACCACGATCGATAAGGTAATTTACAACCGATTCGGCACGACGCTGCGAAAGTACATCGTTGCTTTCGTCACTTCCCCTAGTATCAGTATGGGCTGCAAGTTCAACAATAATGGTTTCGTTCTCGTCGAGGGTTTTTATGAGTCCCTGGAGCGAATCCTGGTACTGTGGTTTGAGGTCCCATTTTGCAAGGTCATAAAGAATATCCGGAAGAACTACCGGTTTATCAGGTAACGGCTCCAGCCTGAAATTAACAAGCAGGTCTTTGCTGCTTTCGAGTCCTACGGTTGTTTCCTTGGCTTTCTTGTTGAAATAATTAGCCTTCAGGCAGATAAGTTCGTAGGTAGTGTTGGGTTTGATTTGGGCTTTGTTAAAACTGTAATGTCCTTTGGCATCGGTTCGTGCTTCGATACTGGTTCCGTTCGACCCGGTGATTTTAACTACAGCGCCCGGAATGAACTGAAGCGTGTTATCGTCTTTTACTTCTCCCGAAAGGGTGAAAATGACAGGAGGATTGCTGAATGAGTATAAATCGTCGCTTCCACGGCCTCCTTTGCGGTTCGATGAGAAAAATCCCTCATCGGACTCCGGGTTAAAAATGATTGCAAAATCATCACCGGGCGAATTAATCGGCACCTGCATATTTACAGGCTTTGTCCATTCTCCGTCCGATGATAAGGTGGAACGGAAAATATCGAGGCCGCCCATGCCGGGATGCCCGTTTGATGAGAAATAGAGCGTTGTATCGTTACGCAGGAAAGGGAACATTTCGTCACCGGGAGTATTGATCACAGGGCCCAGGTTAACGGGTCTGCCGAAGTTGTCAGTTGTGGTTTTGCGTGTAGCCATCCACAGATCTTTTCCGCCTTTTCCCTTAAGCAGATCGCTTGAGAAAAATAAAGCAAGTTCATCAGGGCTTACACAAGGATTCCCGAAAACAGTTGTACTGTCGCCGCCCAGGTCCAGTGCCTTGGGTTCGCCCCAATTGCGTCCGGCACGTCGCGAAACCATGATTTTACAGCCTTGGAGCGAGCCCTTGTCATTGGCGCATCGCGTAAAGTACAATTGGTTGTATTTGCTGTTCACCGAAGGGTTTCCTTCGTTAGCTTCGGTATTGATTATATTGCTGGTTTCGAGTTGTACAGGGGTCGACCAAAGTCCTTTCGGATCAAGTTTCGAGATAAACAGGTCGCTGAAATTCTGACCTGTCCAGTTGTCCATGTTCTTGCCGGTGGCGGCATCGCGGGTTGACGTGAAAATGATGGTATTGTAAAGTTTATCGGCATAAGTGGCCGAGAAGTCCGATTCTTTTGAGTTCAGGATTTTCTGGATTGTCACCTTGTACTTTGTAGGGTTATCAATCCATTCCTGGGCCAGTTTACACGATAGTGCACCATTGGGACCGCGCGGATCGTCAGGTGCCATCTCGGTATACTTATTAAAATAGGTTTCGGCATCCTTGTATTTTTCATTCGATTTCATAGCCTGAGCCAGGTAGAGGAAAACGAGAGGGTTGGATTCAGCAAATTTTGTCTTTACGAGACGTTTGTACGAAGGTTCAGCTTTTTTCGTATTGTTTATAATACGATAGCATTCAGCAATCTGGAATGAAATAGTCTCCTTATCGGGTTTCGATTTGGCTTTCGAAAGCGCTTTCTTGTATTTCGTAACTGCAACATTATACTGCATATTCCGGAAAGCTTCATCAGCCCCACGCAGCGATCGGTTCTGGGCAAGCACAGGGAAAACGGCAAGGCTGAAAAGAAAGGTTAAAACAAGGATATGTATTCGCATATTGATCTGAATAGTCTGGCAGAATGATGTTCTGGTATTTGGAAATAAACGGAAACTTAACGCTTTTATTATACTGGTTTTGAAGTTACATCGTCAGGTTTTGATGGTTGTGGCGGAACTTCGGCGGGTGCTTCAGGTTCATTTTTTATACTTCCGGCTATGTTTGGCGACGAAGGTTTGTCATCGGTATTCATATCCGAAATTACCTGGGCTTTGGTCCTGTTGAATTCGCGGCTAACATTGGCTAACTGTTCGTTCACCTGGCTATGCGCCGATCGTATTTCCTCCTCCAGACCGGCAGTTTCTTTTCTGAATTCACGGGTAAGGTCGTTTGTCGCCTTTTTCATCTGGTTCATCATACGGCCGGCTTTGCGGGCCATTTCGGGCATTTTGTCAGGCCCGAAAACCAGGAAAACAACCAACAGTATAACCAGAAGTTCGCCACCGCTGATATCGAGGAATAATAGAACCGGTGATCCGGGCATAATACGTGTGTTTTGAATTAACCTACAAAAGTAATAAACTAGCTGAACTTTATTGGAAAAAGTTCATATGATTTGATTTATACATGAAGGGATGTATTCATCTGATCTGATCTGAACGGACACAGGTTTGGAAGGTTATCAATAAGAATTTCAATATGCGATCCTGTTTGCAATTGCTGGCCAAAAATATCGATATCGCTTTATTTGTGTTTCAAATCGATAATTTCGTAGAAATTGTTTGATAAGGAAAGTATAGTGTTGATTAACAACTCATTTCCCCTGCATTTTTCTTGGCAGATAAAAGATTATATGCTCCTTTGATAACGATTTTGGCTGTTTTCAAATCGAATCCTTCGGGTAAAGTAATTTCGGTAAAACCGCCATCCGTAACGCCTTTCTGAACTTCAATCATACGGTATTCGGTAAAAGGTTTTCCTCCTTCTTCCTTGTTTTTCTCGAATACAAAAATATAATCTTTGTCATCGAAACTTACAATGGCTTCGGCAGGTGCCGAAGTTACCTGGCTCGACGTTGCCTCGATAATGGCATTTACATACATTCCCGGCATCATATTTTTACATTTTCCGGGCACGGAAGCGTAAACTTTGTAAGTTTTATCAGCATTAACTGATTTGCCTGTCTGGGTTATAACAGCATCGTGCTGTTCGGTTTCATTGTTTATGAAAAACCGTATTTTCTGACCATTGGCCACTTTATCAGCATCTTTCTCGAAGAGGGTAAGTTCAAGAAACAGGTTATCACTGTTAACAATTTCAAACATTACATCCGAGGGTGATACGAACTTACCAATATTAACATTCACTGTCTTCACATAACCACTTATGGGTGATACGATTGCAATGGAGCGGGAAATATTATCGTCGTTAAGATTTACAGGGTTAATTCCGATAAGTGCAAGTTTTTGCTCCAGCGCTTTTACCTGTGTTTTGAGGCTTTTATACTCCGTCGTTACCTGCTGCAGGTTCTGCTGCGAATACACATCGTCTTTATAGAGTTCCGTGTGACGTTTGTATTCGGCTTCGGCATATTCAAGTTTGTTTTTTGAATCGAGGTAATTTTGTTGGATATCAATAAAATCCTGGTTTTCGAGTATCGCAAGTGTTTGACCGTTGGTAACCGTATTTCCCGGCAACAACGAAGCGCTTTTTACAAAACCCCCTAATGCAGCCGAAACGGTTGCCAGTCCCTGAGGTGCAACTGCCACAATGCCGTTTACTTTCAGTGTGCCACTGAGTGATCGCATTTCAATGGCCCCGGTTTCGATACCGGCAAGTTTCAGCTGGTCGCCGCGAAGCTCAACAATATCGTCAGGGAAAACTTCGGTCTGCTTTTCTTCGGTCGGTTTTCCGGTTTTGGTGCAGGATGAAAATGCAAGCATCAAAGCCGAAATGATGATTAATGATTTTATACTGAGCTTTATCATGATTCTGTTGTTTTACAAGGTTTTACCTGAAATGTATTCGATATTGACGAGAGTTTGTATGTAGCTGTTAAGCGCATCGATGTAGTTCTGCTTGATCGTAATGGCGCGTTCGAGGCTCAGGACGTAATCAAGGTAATCCATTGCCCCGGCTTTGTCGCTCCGGCCCGAC
>CAISRK010000303.1 GCA_903887815.1 uncultured Bacteroidales bacterium
CCGAAAGCTTTCGGGATTGGGGATTTGAGGTCCCGATAGCTATCGGGATGGGGATATGGTCCCGATAGATCGGGATTGAGGATTCGTGTTGCTTGGTGAAAATTTATAAAAAACGATGAACGGCTTGACTTACTATATCGCGTCCCTACGGGACTTTACGGAAGAGGGGGTGCTTTTATTACCGATATTCAGCCCCTGGCGGGGCTGGCATGTGTCCCGCAGGGACAATATATTGATAGAAAGGCAGATAAGATTAGACGAAAGTCCCGTATGGGACGATATAGTATTTTTATCGGAAAAGCATGCTGTTTAGCACAAAACAGTGTACCTGCATGTTGTAAAGCCCATTATGCCCTGGGGCATATTTATGCGGCCATGGTTTTTCGTTTCCGCTTATAGTGAGGCAGCGAAATGCTTAGAAAATAAATAAGTGCGGCGGCATTCAGGAAGGCATAAATCAGGTAGGTGTGCGGCAAACCAATGGCATGTGCCAAAAATCCCGTGAGCAACATCCCCAGGCCGATTCCAAGGTCGAGGCCCGAAAAAAGGGTCGAATTGGCTGCTCCCCGGCGGTGAGGTGGAACAAGATTATTAACCATGGCCTGGAAAACCGGGAACACAATCCCCGTTCCTAACCCAAGCAGGAATGAGGCTCCCAGGAACCCGGGCACTGTTATAATCAGGCCAAGAACCAGGTGGCCGGCAACAAGAAACCCTATACCGGTTACCGATAAGTGCGCGGGTCCGTGCCTGTCGAATATACGCCCCATAACCAAACGAGCCAGCGTGATACCGGCAGCAAAAACGATAAAAAAAACGCCTGTGTACCCAATATTTGTTTTCAAGGCGTAAAGCGAAATAAAGGAAACTAACCCGCCATAGGTAATATTGACTAAGAGCAGGTTGAAGGTTAACGGAAGGGATGTGGACTCAAGCAGGTTTTTCCACGAAAACTTCAGCTTGCCATGAAGTTCGATGGCGGGGTACCTGATGGGCAGGGTAAGCAAAAAACCGGCAAAAGCAAGCAGGCCTGCACAGGAAAACATCAGCAGGTAATTGTTATCATGCGATAACTGCATCCCTATATAAGGGCCCATTGCCATAGGAATAGTCATGGCCAGGCCATAAAGGCCAATGCCCTCGCCACGCCTTTCGGCAGGGACAATATCCACTATAAGTGTGCTGCCCGTTGTTGTGGCCACACCCCATACCAAACCGTGCACAAACCGGACCATCAGCATAAACACAAAAACACCGGCAAGCGGATAGGCGGCAAACAGGAGCGAAAAAAGCAGTAACGACGGTATATAAAATGCTTTCCGCCCGTAGCGGTCGATCATATACCCCGTAAAAGGCCGGATCAATAAAGCTGAAAGCGTATATACGGCCAGTATTATGCCGGTTGCCCCTTCGTGGATTTTCAGTTCCCTGTTCAAAAAAACAGGCAGCGTGGGAAGCAGTATATAAAAAGCCGTAAACATAAGCAGGCTGGCAAAAAATACCAGTACAAAATTTCCCCTGAAGAGTTTAGCCTTGATTTCTGCCATAGTTACTGCTGATGGATTACAATATTACGATTTTTAAACCAGTTTTCCCTCAACCTACCGGTCCTGTTTGATTACCTGGTACCCGGTGAAGTGGTAATTGTATAGGTTTTTTCGCTTATGACACCTTCCCTGTCGGTAAGCATTAAAATGTATGTGTACATAGTGCCTGCCTGGGCTTGCAGATCGGTAAAATTACATTCCGTAAGGTTTTCGCCCAGCAACACCAGGGGCGACCTGCTGTTTTCCGGCCCATAATGGCGCGCAAGCGAATAGCGTACAAAGCGGCTGTTTCGTTTTGCCACATCATCCCAGTACAACACAATATGCTGCCCCGAGGCGAATGCCCTGAAATAATCAACCTGGTCAGGATACGCATTTACCGTGGCAGGCAATTCGTTCGAGAGCCCGCTGGCTGCCAATCCTTCCTTTTCGTTGCGCACGGCATACACATACTCCTTAATTTTACCGGGCTCAACTCTGGAATCCGTAAGGATAACAATCTTTTTATCCCTGATTTCCGTTAACCCGGGCAAAGGCTGCAGGCTGCCGTGCTTCCCTTTGTAGAGGCGGATATGCGTGGCGGCGGTATCCACAATTTCGATTACCAGGCGGGCCTCCCCGTTCAGCATATCCGCTTTGAGCAGGATAGCTGGCATTAATTTCTGCCGGGTACTGTCGTTCCCTGTGCCTTGGCATGTGGCGACAGGCTGTTGCGCAGATGAAGCAAAAACGCCGCATACAAGGCATGATGCTATAAAAAGGTGCTGAAAAAGTGATTTCATTTTCGGGGAATAAGTTCACAAAGCTAAGCCGGATTTTGATTCCATTTCATACGTACCAGTCAATAGTGCAGAATTCAGGGACTTTGAGGATAACTTCCTGTAAAAAGAATTGTTTCGCTTAAAAGCAACTCTTACCCCGGCCTTCACGTATTTAGAAAGATAGCATTCCGTGCATGCTAATTAAAAAAACGAGAATTTAACTTATTTTGGCATTCTCTGGTATACTTTCTGCATTATATGAGCGTTTAGGTAACTGATAGTAAGATTACCCCTTGCAGTATAAGCACAAATACAGTAACAAACTTACTTTCGCTGTGAATCAAATTTAAGCCATATCAATCCTAACAAAGTCAAAAAAAAACAATGAAAAAGATCACATCCCTGCTGGCAATTCTTATGCTTATCTCCACACTCGTAAGCGCCCAAAAATACATGACGAAGGTGGGGACAATTAAATTTTCGTCAGATACCCCAATGGAAAAAATTGATGGTGTGAACCGACAGGTAAACAGCGCTCTCGATTTTTCGACCGGCAATTTTGTATTCAAAGTACTGATTCGGGGTTTCGAATTCCCAAAGGCCCTTATGCAGGAGCATTTTAATGAGAATTATATGGAATCGGAGAAATTTCCGAATTCAACCTTCAGTGGGAAAGTAACGAACATTAAAGATGTAAATCTTGCCAAGGACGCCGTTTACAAAGTTGTGGTTGAAGGCGATCTGATAATGCACGGCGTAACAAACAAAGTAAAGGTTAACGGGACCATTGAAGTTAAAGGCGGTAAAGTAATTGGGCTGGCTACATTCAATGTGGCGCCCAAAGATTACAACATTACTATTCCCCAGGCCGTTATAAAAAACATTTCCGAAGCGATAAAGGTGGATGTGAATGTAACTCTCGATAAGCTTAACTAGGGCTGCCGCGTTTGGTGAAACCCGGTTTTAAAAAAATTGCTTCGAACCGATTTTATCAACACTTGACTCCCGGGATGAATCATCCCGGGAGTTTTTTTATGTCGTTTGCTTCCCGCCTGGTAAAACGGCAACATAATTCTTCGATTTGTCGCATTTATCCGGAGGATAGATTTATTTTTACATCCTTAAAAATCAATTTGCAAACAATTGCCGGTAAACCTGATTGAATTCCCATGGAGTACACTTTAAATATGGTGCTTTTTTTATTTGTACTCACTTTTCGCAACCTGGATGCCGGGATGCTGAAACTGATTTATGAAAACAGGATTCCTTCCTGGGATCCATTCTTTATATGGATATCAAATTTTGCCGCCCTTGTAGCCTTCGGGATACCGGTTGTTTTAGCACTTATCTCATTTGTAAAAAAGAAACCGGCCGTACACCTCGATGCAATTAACATACTTATTTCAGTTGCTTTGTCGGCCTTAGTGGCAAACATCATGAAATATACGATCTGTTTGCCGAGGCCTAACGAAATTTATGCTTTTATTGAAAATCTTAGTACCAGCGGCAGCCCATCGTTCCCATCGGGGCATACAGCCGATGCGTTTGCTTTTGCGGTAGCTCTCAGCCTGATTTACCGAAAGTGGCATATTGTTATCCCTGCCTTTACCTGGGCTTTCCTGATCGGTTATTCACGGATGCGACTTGGAGTGCATTTCCCCTCCGATGTTTTTGCCGGGGCATTGGTAGGTATAAGCATAGCATTTGCCGGAAACAAAAATGGAGGTTTTGTCAGCCTGATAAAACGGTTTTATAATTCAGTAAGCAACAAACCGGCTATAACAATTGGCCTGCTTCTTTTCCTGCAATTTGCCTTCCTGGTCTATACGAATGGTTTCGGCTTTGCTTCCCGCGATTTTCTGATCAAACTTCCCCTATTTCTTTTTCCGCTTTTCCTGGCAGCCAGGCCAAAAATCAATCCGGGCTTATTTATCAGGATACTCACCTGTTTTATAACGGCTGTTTTTGCCGGTAGTATATACAGGATGGTCCTTTTGCTGAATCTCCCGGCCGACACCCCGATTTCGGTCCTGCAGGCCTCCGACGGCCGGTATACCCTACACACGGTATTCGCTTTATTCGGTATATTTTTTATCCTCCATTCGCAGGGGGCAGCAAATACGCTTTTAAAAATATTCCTTATTGCAACCGGCACCTTCCTGGTAGTTTTTATGGTTATACTGAATCTATCATCGGGGATTTTGATCTTTATAACCCTTGTTTTACTCCTCCTGTTGTTTTACATAGTACAAATCAAGGCTTTATATCCAAAAATTGCAAGCGTGGCACTATGGATTGTTTGTTTGGTGCTGCCTTTCTTCTATTTCCTGTTTGCTGGATTTCAATTCCTGAATACTCCCCCGGTTGAGTTTTCAAAACTGGAGAAGCATACCCTTTCGGGGAATTCGTATTATCATGATACTGTAAATTTCAAAGCCGAAAACGGCAAATGGGCCGGGCTCTATATTTGTGATAAAGAGTTACGGCAAGCCTGGGCTGAACGGAGTAAACTTCCACTCGACAGTCTTGATCACAAAAAGCATATGATCCGGAATACCGTGATAAATTATCTCGCTTCAAAAGATCTGCGTAAAGATTCCGCCGGCATCAGCCAGCTTTCGGCTGCTGATATTCAGAATATTGAGAACGGAATATCGCGCTACGATTTTAACCGGGTACCCGGGTTTATGATACAATTTGAAAATTTCTCGGCACGGTATCAACGCTATTTAAATCTGGATAATCAAAAGGCCGGTTCGTTTGGGACAAGGATTGCAGCCTGGTTTTCCTCAGTAAAATTAATCGCCCAACAACACAGGAATAGCAATGGTTTGAGCGTGCTGCCTGCGATGTATAACGACCCGCACTACAATTCCGGGAACGGGAATCGGACCGGATCAGCCCGGCCGTTTCCGGCAGTATTGGTCACCTTTGGATTTATCGGGCTGGCCTGGTTCGTGATTGCGCTTTTATATCCGGGTAACAGAACCATAAAGTACAATCAATACCTGTATGCTATCTTCTGGATTGTTTTTTCACTTTCGTTGCTTATCGAAAATACAGCCGGGATACTGGAAAGTGTTCTTTTTTATATCCTGATCGCCATACCGTTGATAGGGGGCAGAAATGAAGCCTGATAATTTTACTTGGATGCTTCTGCACCATCATTTCCTTGCCATTCAAAACATTTTCACAGTTGCAATTGCACGGGCGGACGAACATATCCCAACAGAGAATTGAGATTTAATAAAAACCAGGATATCCTGAAAACCGGGAATCCCGGTTCAGGGTGATGAATTACCTTGCGTCAGGGCACAAGGATGTTTAACCCTTTATGAATCACCGAAATCTCGAGTCTTTTCCCCATCATACAAGGTTCCCCGTCGAAATGGATTACCCCTTCGGCAGCTCTTTCCAATAGTACCCGGCTTGCTTTTTCAGTATGCATATGGCTGCTTCTGTCAATATTTTTGAAAAACAGGCTGGCGCCAATTGCAGGGGCTTTGAACAGTCGGAAAGGCGAGAGAATGCAAATATCCAGTTTTCCATCCTTAATATCCGCCAGGGGTGCGATATGGGCATTGTTCCCGTATTGGGAGCCATTAGCAAATGTTATTAGAAAGGCCTTATGCTCGGTTGCTTTGTTATTATCGACAGTGAGCCGGTAAACCTCTGGTTTGTAATTCATATACTCCCGGACGGTAGTCTTGATATAACCCGAAAATCCACGACTTTTTGCCTGGGAAAACATGTGACCAATATGAGCATCGAATCCTACTCCGCAACAACAAAAGAATGGAACTTCATTTATCAGCCCGTAATCGATAGCCTGGTGTTTTTGTTTGTTAATAACCTGGATGGCTTTTTCAAGCGATAACGGGATTTGAAGGTGACGGGCTAAGCCGTTGCCCGATCCAATAGGGAGTATTCCCATTATCCCTTCGGTCCCGATCAACGCTTTTGCGATTTCGTTAACGGTTCCGTCGCCACCCACTGCCACGAAATAGGTATAGTTATCGGCCAGTTTCGAACTGACTATTTCGGTAGCCTCTCCCTTATATCGGCTATATAAAATCTGAATATCAAAAATATCCTTATCAATAAGCCGGTTAATAATTTCAGGCAGATTCTTTTTCTTTGCTGTTCCGGATATCGGGTTGATAATGACCAGGATTTTTTTCTTTGCAGATAATTGGCTCATAGTATTACCTGATGAATTTATAGTGTAAAAATACAGTTATAAGAGGGATATAAAAATAAATTCTTTTTTTGACAGCGGCCTTCTTTGTGTAAATTCCGCAAAGTTCCCCGTTGCTGAAGCCTTACAGCGCAAGAGTTCCGGATTATTCCGGTACAGAACTCAAGGTATTAACGGCCAAAACATCCTTTGCAGGATTTGAAAATTTGAAAGAATGTAGAAAGAGTCATATCTTTGGTTCCCCTTACAAAACAGCAAGGCAAAACACCTATAGTGCTGCATACCAGCAAATTAACCAGTTCACGGCATTTTAACAAAATTCTTTATTTTAATTTTTTGCTATGAAAAAAGGAATCAGAAGTCGTTTCGGAGGTATCATCCTCTTATTCATCGCTTTCATACTAATAGGATTTGTAATACGGACCGTTCTCCTGGGTGCCTCAATTGGTGCAGTGAACAAGGGGATTTTAAGCCTGGCCGGTATATACCTGGTAGGACTTTTCTTCGACACAGTGGCTTTTTCCTATTTTATGATACCATTCGTGGTATTCCTGGTATTTGTACCCGACAGGTTTTTCAATTCACGGTTGCATAAATGGTTTGCCTTTACAGTCTATTTTATTACACTATCCATCTTCCTGTTTAACGGAGTTTCTGAGTTTTTTTTCTGGCAGGAATTTGGGGTACGGTATAATTTTATTGCTGTTGATTACCTGGTTTATACTACTGAGGTGCTTGATAATATATGGCAATCGTACCCAATTCCACTTTTAATCAGTTTAATCCTGCTTGTCGACCTGGGCATTATGTATTTTGTTGTCAAAAAGAAGCTACTGCAGGATTCGCTGGCAAGCAAAAGCCGGTTCAGTGCCCGCCTGGCAACAGGATCCATGTTATTAGCTTTGCCAGTGCTTTCCTATTTGTTTGTTACTTACAGTTGGGCTGAAAAGGCTCAAAACAGGTACAATAACGAACTTTCGAAAAATGGAATCTATTCCATTTTTGCAGCATTTTTCAATAATGAACTGGATTACGAAACATTTTATATTTCGCACGACAACAATCAAAATTTCAGGCAATTACGCGAGCTTTTAAAAAGTGAGAACAGCGAATTCCGAAGCAATGAATTAACTGATATTACCCGCACTGTTAACAACATGGGGACAGGGAAGGAGAAGAGATATAATGTTTTATTCATTACAGTTGAGAGCCTTAGCGGCGAATTCATGGAATACCGCCGTTTCGCAACAACAATGCTACCGTACACGAGAGCCCCGTGTTCGGCGTAGCATGCACACGCGTATCATAAATCCATACGTATAAACAAAATGTTCGCAAGTGCAATGCGAATGTTCGG
>CAISRK010000304.1 GCA_903887815.1 uncultured Bacteroidales bacterium
CCTGACAGCATTGTGATTACCTTGCAATTAATAATTTACGACAATCTGTTAAATTGCCAGAGGTAATATAAACATAGTAAACACCTGGTTTAAAGGAGGAAACGTCCATTTTAAAGGCATTCTCGGTATTTGCCGACAATGATTTAATGAAGCCTCCGTATGCATTGTAGAATGCCACTTTTGCTGTGGTGCTCTTACCTTGAAAATCAATACGAATCTCTTCGCTTGCCGGGTTCGGATAAACTGCAGCAAAACTTCCGATGGACACTTCATTTCTGGACAATGCTTTGGTTTGGTTTATGGTGACCACGCTGCCATTGCTGGGTTCCCATAAAACAATATCGGAGGGTAATGTGCCGGGCGGATCATCGATTCCAACCTGACCGACATTGCTGGAATTTTCGAATTTAATAACGCGTACTTCAATTTTCTCCTTTGTCACGTACACCAGCTGAAATCCGGGCATCTTTTCCTGGTTGCGCGTCCAGTTAAAAGCTGCATCGGGTGAAAAATAGGTGAACAGATCCCGCAGCGGTGCACCCCAGCTGCCTTCTCCCATATAAACAATTCCCTTAGTGTCGTTGCGGATAAAACCATGATCACTTCCGGCAGCAGAGGATGTGACAATGGGCCAGGTTACCTTGATGATATGGGAATGTGATTCAGCAATCAAGTTTACCTTATAAGCTTCAAAAAGTGATGCCCAGCAGTCGATCATTGCAGTATTTGGAACATATTTGGCGTGAGGAGCAAATGGATAGTGGTATTGAACGAATTTCCAATAGGGTTCGTTGAGATTTCCTGTGTGCAACTGCAGGTCATTGGCGAGCCAGGTTCGCTGCGTGCTGTCGCATTTGAGTTCAGTATTCAGGGTGTAAATCCTGAGTAAATTACCCGCGATGGCCAGCGAATAGTATGAAGAGGCATCGGGCATATCAAACATGTTGAACAAATCGGTGTTGAGTTCATGATTCCCTAATGTGGGAACAAGCGGAAAAAGCCGTCCTTCAGGCGTTATCGTAAGCTGCCAGTCGGAAAACCAGTCCTTCCAACAGTTCAACCAGGTCCCCACTACAACATAATCACCACTGAAAGTAATAAAGTCGGGGCTGATTTTTGAAATCAAACAGTTGGCCTCCTGTCTCCATGGCCTGCACCTGAGCGAATCCGCAAATTCACCCGGTCTGGCTGTTCTGCTGTCGCCCCCGGCAATAAAGCTGACTGGAGAATCAGCATTGTCGGGTAATGTTTTGAAACACATCCGTTCGCTTATTCCCTGATCGTCGCGTACAACAAAGTAGTAAACAGTGTTTGGAAGGAGCTGGGATAATCTGGCAAACCTATGGTTTAGTCCATATTTATTGTCCACTGCGCGGTCGATTCCGTGAGATAGCGGGTAACTCAAATAATTAGTTCCATGATCGGTGGTCCCATAATATACCATAGCATTTGTGGAGGTGTCTTTTTCACACCAGCCGACAACAATGGTGGTGGCCGGGTCGTCGCGGTATGAAAGGCGGTAATATTGAGTTCCGGCAAAAACGTCAGCTGAATATGGACAGGCAAGAAGCCCTAAGCTGATCCAGCAAAGAATGACCTTTGAAATTTTATTCATCATGTTTTGTTTTTGGTATCAGCCAAATATTTTTGACGCCGCCCGGGATTTCATCCGGTCTGGCAGTTCGCTCATCAGTAGTTCGCAAGTCGAAGTCATTCTTAAGGTTGAGCTGTGCAAGCTTAAGCATATCGCTTTCACTATTCTGATAGAGCTGATTTGATCGATAAACCAGTTCTCTGGCAACCGTTTTACAACCACTAGTTTTAGTGCAGGAACTAAAGATTATGCTCGATAGCCCTACGAGAAAAACAAACACATAGTTTATGCGCAATTTATGGTTGTTTTCAAGGATTTTCGATTGTAGTTTATTTGTGGCATAAAGTGCCCTTTAAAGATACAGATTATCCAAAAGGTATTCCAACTATAGACGGAATCAAATCCCTACCTGAGGCACATGGCTAATTGTCTTTGTCATAGCTAGTAATAATTATTTATTTTCGAAGAAATGAATTATTCGGGATTGATGAAGGCAACAAGAAGGGACTTCAACAGAAATATTCGCACAGTTGTGCTAAAATTTACCAAATAGCGAAGCAATTTAGCGACCGAAGGGAGCCAATTAGTGAGGCGCCAGCCGAACCAATTAATGAGCGAAGCGAATCTTTAGCGAGCGAAGCGAATCTTTAGCGAGCGAAGCGAATCTTTAGCGAGCGAAGCGAATCTTTTAC
>CAISRK010000305.1 GCA_903887815.1 uncultured Bacteroidales bacterium
ATAAACTCATTGCCATGGGACTCAAAGTGGTTACCCTTGCCGATCTACCAACGTTACAAGGAGGCACAGTGATTTTCAGGGCGCATGGAGAACCTCCATTCTCATACCGGCTGGCAGAAGAAAACGGGATAAAGATTATTGATGCTACCTGCCCTATTGTTAACAAACTTCAGAAACGGATACATAAAAGCTTTATATCGGGAAAGGAAACAGATGTACAGATTGTTATATACGGTAAACCGGGTCATGCAGAGGTGTCGGGGTTGAACGGTAATGCCGGAAATAAAGCCATAATCATCAGGAACGAGGGAGATTTTACAAATATTGATTTTACGCATCCGGTAAGCCTTTTCTCGCAAACTACCATGAATGCCGAATCGTACGACGCAATAAGTAAGTTGTTGCAACAGCGAATAGCTGAATCCGGCAACCATGATATTGAAATAAATAAAAGTGTCTGCCGGCAGGTTTCAGGCCGGGCGCCTGCTTTGCGTATGTTTGCTGCAGGACACGATGTAATTATTTTTGTCAGCGGCCATAACAGTGCCAATGGCGCATATTTGTACAACATCTGCCGTGAAACCAATGAAAGAAGTTTCAAGGTGAGCAATGCTGACGAAATTGATAGTAAATGGTTCGAAAATGCAGCTACAGTAGGAGTGAGTGGTGCAACATCAACACCGTCGTGGTTGATTAATGAAGTTGCCGGTAAGATAGATCGTATTAAATCATGAGGTTACCCGGCCTTATTCTGAATCTGCTTTTTGCTTCGCGATCATCTTCAAGCGGTTCCGCCTCATGGCTATTCCCGACATGATTGATGCAATAATAATTATACTGAATACTAGGTTCGAATTACCGAGAAATCCAAGAAAATAAGCCATACCGATGAACAACAGGTTAAAGACAATGAGTATCAGCGTTGTTTGAAGGTGTGTAAAGCCCAGGTCGAGGAGAACATGATGTATGTGTCTGCGGTCAGCTGCAAAAGGGCTGTGCCCCCTGTAAATGCGAACTGCAAACACCCTGAGTGTGTCGAACAAGGGAATGATAAGTACGGCAAACGAAAATAAGGCCGGCCCTGCTATAAAATGATTCCTGAACGCAAATACGCTGCTCATCTCGTTGAACCTGAATACAAGTGCTGTCATTGCCAACCCCAGCAGCAGAGATCCCGCATCGCCCATGAAAATCTTGTTTTCTTTTCCAAAAACATTGTAAACAAAAAACGGGATCAGTGCTCCAACGATAGTAAACGAAAGGATTGCATATTCCCACTCTCCGCCTTTAAGGAAATAGCTGCCGAATACGGTGCATCCCAGCATGGCAATGGACGAGGCAAGCCCGTCGACACCATCAATAAGGTTAAATGAATTTATAATTACTACCCCGGCAAATACCGATAACAATATGCTTACTGAAAACCGAATTTCATGGAAGCCAAATATTCCCTGCAGATTAAATAACCTTAATTCGCCTATCATCGTCAGGATTAATAAAGCAATGATCTCTGCAACTATTTTTTTATAGGGGGAAATATTGAGTAAATCATCCTTCAACCCTACAAAGAATATAATTGTAAATGCGGCTATTATAGCGGGAAGTGAAGTCAGGCTGCTCAAACTTCCACCCCTCGTAAGCCCGGAGGTATTTATAAACGAAAGCCCCACTGTTACTATAGAGAAATAAATACCTAATCCTCCAAGGGTAGCTACAGCACTTTTATGGCTGCCTCTCTGATTCGGAATGTCGAATATTTTTTTAGCCTTTGCAATCGTCAGAATTACAGGAGTAGCATAAGCATTCACAATAATTGCCAGTATAAAAGCAATGATAAGCCTGTATTCAGGCCTGAATGACTGTGTATATAAGTCCTGTAGGAATTGCATGAATTTTAATCTTTACTTACTGCAGCAATATGAAAACGGCAAAAAATGTGCATAAATATAGCCGGCTTTACTAAATATTAGCGGTTGTTTTATAGGCACAAAAGTACTGCGTTTAAGTTAAAAATCATATAATTTCCTTCATATATCATATAATTCAGTCTTCGCCCGTCTGGGAACTAGTGGCTGGTTACTTGTTACTGGTTGCTGGTGACTGGTCAGCAACAGGCACTCAACTCAGGGCAGTCAGCACCAAGCAATCATCACTGGGCACTCAACACCAGTCACTCAGCACTGTATACTCAGCACCGGGCACTTGCAGACCGGAGAGAAAATAAAATGGAATGGTTTAGCTCAGTAAAATCATTAAAATCTCGCAGGGCAACTGACAATTAAAAAATACCTTGTACTTTTGATTGGTTGTCCGGAAAACTATTCACTATCAACAAACTGATGAATTTTATAAAAATTTATATTTTTTGTCCTACCGACGTTGTAAGCGGTGGAGTGAATAGTTTGCAGATTCTTTGTAATGCTTTGGTTAGCAACAAAATTGATGCAAAAATATTTTATATAAAACCGTTGGAGGAATTTATCAATCACCCGGTCATCAGGTCGTTTAATGCACCTTATACCACAGAGATAGAGGATTCCTTTCAGAACCTGCTGATAGTTCCTGAAGCCTATATACCGGTTTTACATCAGTATGGGTCAATCCGGAAAATGATTTACTGGCTTGGCATATATTTTTATATTAAAAAGCCGCCCCACCGTTTCCCTTTTTCAATCAAAATAGTACGCAAGATTTTCGCTGGGTATAGTTTTTTCGGGAATCCTGTAGGCGGATTTCATGCCTTTACACAAAAAGTAAATTTGTGGAGTAAAAAGAAAGATCCGGTATGGAGTTCAGGTATCATCCACATGACAAACTCATTCTACGCGGCCGATTTTCTGAAGTATATGGGCATAAACGATGCAATAGTATTGCATAACCCGGTAAGGGATACGTTTTACCTGCAAAAAACAAAGCCCGGAAAGGAGAAGAAAATCCTTTTCGGGCCTGGCACCCCCAACAAGTTAATCCGGCAAATCAGGAAGTCATTTCCGGATTATGAATGCATCAGGTTACGACACATGCATCCTGAAGATGTGCATAGGCTGTATACCGAAAGTATGTTATTTATTGAATTAGGGGATTTTGCGGGACGTAACCGTATGCCAAGGGAAGCGGTTCTTTCGGGCTGTGTAGTGATTACAAGCCGCATGGGAAGTGCAAACTATTATTCCGACCTGCCCTTGCCCGATTATTACAAACTCGATACCGGTACGAAGTGCCTGCCTGAGTTACTAAAAAAGATTCAATCGGTTACAACTGACTATCCGATACATTACTCAAAAATGCAGAACTACATAGACTGCCTTATAAATGAAAAAAACAACTTCGAGACTGAAGTTGCCAATGTTTTTAAGAATAAGCAGGGCAAAAACTAAGACTCTTTTCCCAGGAACAAATCTGCTATTTTTTTACCGTAGTTTTCCCACGAATGGACCTCAATTCCTTTGCTGACATTGGTCTGGAGTTTAAAAGCGGTTTCAATCAAAGCCTTGATGGTTTTGGCTGAAGCGTTCGTATCGAAAAGAAACCCGTTAACTCCGTGTTCAATAATATCTGGGCAAAAACCGGTTCGGGATGCTACGGGCACCACATTGCTCATCATGGCTTCAAGAACAGGCACGGGTCCGCCTTCGAGCACTGAAGGGGAGACATATACATCCATCTGCCTGTAAAGTTCAGGATATTTATCGTATTCAATTTCAGGATAATAGGTCAGGTTAGATGAATTTTTTATTTCGGCAAAAGGCGGATATTTATCCCAGCCCGGACCAATCAGTATAAACTTATGCGGGGGCATTTCCCTGATCAGCTGAACCACCATTTCAGGGCGTTTCCTGGGCCCGTAAGCCATCGAGAAACCTATAGAGCCATCGCCTTTGCGTTGTTTCGGGGTGAATATTTCTGGGTCAGCAGCCATATGAAACAAGTGTAACTTCCTTTCCGGAATACCTAAACTTACTAATTCCTTTACAACTGAAGTATTTAAACAAATTATTTCATCAGCAAAATTCAATACATATGCCATATGGCCGGCACTGTACCAGCTATTCCATTCGGCATGAGTAAACATAACAATCTTTTTCCTTGTCAAAAGCTTAGGATTGTAGCGCAATGCCCGTGCAAAGTACTTTTGATGGAGAAAAAAATACCCGGTTGCGCCGGGTAAATTCATGAAATTGTGTGAGTAATAAACTTTCGAATTCAATCCGCTGCAGG
>CAISRK010000306.1 GCA_903887815.1 uncultured Bacteroidales bacterium
CTAAACCAATCAATACTCTCGAATGACCTCAAATTTTTACCTAATGATTCTTTAATAAACCTAAGGGCTGAAATAGATACAATGGGGCGAATGTTGAACTCACTATATCAGTCAACACAAAAACCTGTCAACTCACCTGTCAAAAAGTGATTATTCACAATCTATAAACAAATCATTCTTCAACAGTTCAACCCATCAACTTTTCAACCTATCAACCCATCAACAAAAAACTAATTAGATAAGCTACATCAGTTTAAAACTAACTATAAATATGGCTGAAACTATAAATCCTCATCTTTCACAGGATAACGAGAGGAGATTCCCCCAGATAAAACCCCTGATGAACAGTTCAGAGGCGTATTACGAAAGTTCACGATGCCTGTTTTGCTACAATGCGCCATGCATGCTTGCATGCCCGACAGCTATTGATATTCCGCTGTTTATCAGGCAGATAAATAACGGAAACCTGGCGGGTGCGGCTAATACAATATACCAGTCGAATTACCTGGGGAATACGTGCGGAAAGGTTTGTCCAACCGAGGTGCTTTGCGAAGGCGCATGTGTTTTCACGAAAGCAAATATCAGGGCGCTCGATATCGGCCGGTTGCAGAATTATGCAACCGACAATGCTATTGCGACGAACCAGAAATTTTTCAGCCCCGCTTCTCCAAATGGCAGATCAGTTGCTGTTATAGGCGCAGGCCCTGCAGGAATTGCCTGTGCATGCGAACTGAGGCTGGCAGGGTACCTCGTTGATGTATTTGAGGCAAAAGCGAACCCTTCGGGACTGGCATTGCACGGAGTTGCTCCCTACAAGATAACCAACCGTGAAGCGCTTATGGAAGTTGAATTCCTGCGCCAGCAGTTTGGGTTTAACCTGATTTATAACAAGCGTATCGCGACCCAACAAGATGTTGAAGAACTTGAAGCAAAGTATAACGCTATTTTTCTTGGAATCGGGTTAGGGAACTCAGCTGAAATTAAAATCAAGGGCGAGGACAAAGGGAATTGTGTGGGTGCCACCGAATTTATTGAGCAAATCAAGACTATGCCTATTGTTGAACCTGTAGCAAAGAATGTAATTGTTCTTGGTGGTGGCAATACCGCAATGGATGCTGCCTCGGAATCTGTGCGTCTGGGTGCCGAAAAGGTGATAGTCGCTTACCGCCGATCGGAAAACGAAATGAAAGCCTATTATTTCGAATATGACCTGGCAAAAGTTACCGGGGTTGTAGGAAAGTTCAATATTGCCCCTGTTGAAATTATGGGTGAAAACGAGGTTTCGGGAGTAAAATTTATCCGCACCGAAACGATAAATGGTAAATTAATAAATATTGCCGGCAGCGAATTTGTAATGGATTGTGACCTGGTTATTAAAGCAACCGGGCAGCTCAAACAGACTTCGATGATGGCCAATATCAAGGGGCTCAATGTTGATGTTACCGGCAGGTTAATGATTGATGAGGAAACCGGCCAGACTTCAAATCCACGGTACTTTGCCGGTGGTGATGCAGTTAACGGGGGCGCCGAAGTCGTAAATGCGGCAGCCGGCGGCAAATTAGCCGGAAAAGGGATACATCAGTTCTTGTCCAAATTAACGTGAAATGAAGAACTAAGTAATTGTTACTGGTTACTGGTTCCTGGTAGCTGGTTGCCGGTAAGTAGTTATTAATAAAAATGAAATAGAATGAGTTACAAAAATCTTGAAATCTGGGAAAGGTCAAGGGATCTGAGTATTTCAATTCATAAAATGACATTGACTGAACTTCCTAAATTCGAAATGTTTGAAGAAGGCAGCCAGATACGTAAGTCATCCAAATCCATCCGGACCAACATAGTTGAAGGATATGGACGAAAGCACTACCCGATGGAATACATCCGCTTCCTCACTTTCTCAATTGCCTCAAATGACGAAACGATAGACCATTTAGAAACACTTTTTGAAACCGAATCACTCAGGAACAAGACTTTGTATGATGAACTGCACCAAAAACTCGAAATATTAGGTAAAAAGCTCAACCTATTTATTCAGGCTATTGAGCGAAGTACAAAGGAACCACGATCCAG
>CAISRK010000307.1 GCA_903887815.1 uncultured Bacteroidales bacterium
CACAGGTGAATGGATCAGGATGTGTTCGTTCCTGGCTGTTTTTTTACTGAACACTTTATTGTTTGTTCCAAAATTCCTATTGCAGAAAAAGTATCGTTCCTATTTTATATTCACTACGTTATCGATACTTATAATTATCGGAATTACGGTTTCGATGAGGCTTTTTATTGCTCCTCCGCAGCCGCTCGAAATGCCACCCATGGACCTTGGCCCGGGGATGCCTCCGATGGAATTAGGTCCCGGGATGCCGCCGCCACAGGGGTTCAAGATGGCTGACCCTCCTGAACAGAGATCGATACTGATGCATTTTATCGATAACCTGATTCTCGCGATTCTTGTTGTTGGAGTGAGTACTGCTTTCAAACTGTTATCGGAATGGCTCAGGGAGGAAAACTGGCGCAAGGACCTTGAGAAGGAACAACTCAGGACCGAGCTGGCCCTGCTCAGGCACCAGGTAAGCCCGCATTTTTTTATGAATACACTCAATAATATTCACGCACTTATCGATATCAATTCCGAAGATGCCAAGGATACGATAATACAGCTTTCGACCATGATGCGGTACCTGCTTTACGATACAGCCCACGGGAAAACCACGCTTAAAAAAGAGATTAATTTCATCGAAAGCTATATGACCCTGATGAAACTGCGGTTCCCCAAGGAAGTGGCCGTTGTTCTGGATATACCTGATGAGATTCGTGATATCGAAATTCCGCCCATGCTGTTTATTTCGTTTCTCGAAAATGCATTCAAGCATGGCGTTAGTTACAAGGCCGAATCGTATGTTTCGATGAAAATTGAACAGACCGGCAACCGTTTAAGATGTTCCGTAAAAAACAGTAAACATAACAATATAGATAGTCTTGACAGCAGCTATTCCGGGATTGGATTAACCAATATCAAGAAAAGCCTTAAATTACTATTCGGCAACGATTATAGCCTTCATATTCATGAAACCGAAAAAGAATTTGAGGTTCAGCTGTCGATCCCGGTTCATGAAATAATACAGACTGTTAAAACTGATATGAAGGTTGAGGGTTGATGAACTTCTCAGATTCTATCTTCCACATTCCACCTTCTATCTTCCTCCTTCATTATAGGAGACATTAAAGAGAAATTATACAAATCCAACTGCCAAATGAAACTGAAGTGCCTGGCTATTGACGACGAGCCTCTTGCATTAAAGCAAATCAGCTCATACATCGAAAAGACCTTATTTCTCGAAGTTGTGTCACTGTGCAGCAGTGCTTTCGAAGCTATGGAATATTTAGCCGGGAATGAGGTTGACCTTATGTTTGTGGATATCAATATGCCAGACCTCAACGGGATGGATTTTGTAAAGTCGCTGCCCGTAAAGCCCCAGGTAATATTTACAACTGCCTACAGCGAATATGCCCTCGAAGGATTCCAGGTGAATGCACTCGATTATATCCTGAAACCGGTTAGTTATGCCGCTTTCCTGAAATCGGTCAACAAAGCAAAAATCTGGTTCGAACTCAGCAAGCGTCAGCCTGAAACACTGCAAACCAATAAAGACAGCCTTTTTGTAAAATCGGAGTACAAATTGGTCCGTATATTCTTATCTGAGATTAAATATATCGAAAGTTCGAACGAGTACATCCTTATTCACCTTACCACCGGCGAACCTGTTTCGACGCTCATAAGGCTTAAAGTAATGGAAGAACAGCTTCCCCCCGATGTTTTTATGCGGGTGCACCGTTCATTTATTGTAAACCTCAACCAGGTGAAGGTTATTGAAAGGAACCGTATCGTTTTTGATAATAAAGTTTACATACCCGTCGGGGACCAGTACAAGGATAATTTCCAGGCTTTTGTCGATAAAACCTTCCTTGTCTGATAATCAACCCTCCACATCCTTATCATGCTTTTCGTGAATACCATTTAGCGGCCTTTTCGTATGCGAAAGTGAGCAATACTGTGGCGGTAAAAACAATCCCGGTCCAGATCGGGAAAGTTCCGATCGTCTGGGTTTGGTAAAGTGCTGTTGCAAGATTGCCTATAATCAGCCATTGAATAACATAAAATGCAGTAATATTTTTCCCTATCCTGCAAAAGAAATTTGCTGTTTGAGTATGAGGAAACTGTTTTATCGCTTGGCGAATAAGCAGCACCCAAAGGAGGGATAACCCTAAAGCCCAGAAAATATAAGTTAAAGTGTGATGGTAATAGGAGGGAAGCATAATAGTCGTATTCACTCCCCAACGTGAAAAAATAAGTACTAGTGCGGCAATGGAAATGGTAAGTGTCCTTGTGGCAATTTTATTTTTCAGAATAAATGACGTTACCTGAGTTTCGGAATGAGCAAAAACAAAGCCTGCCAGCGGGTAGACCAGCCATGGAAAAAGAGGGAAATACGACCAGGAATAACGGCCGGCTATAAATGGCAAAACGAAATAATGATTCTCTAAAGTAAGTTTTTCGTTTAGTGTTCCTGTTATACTGCCAACAACCATGAACAAGGCCATTGCAGCCCATGCCTGCCATTTCCCGAAAAGTTTTAAAAACGCCAGGATAATTATACTCAAACCGGCAAGGTACAGGATGTCGATGCCAAAAAGGTATTCAAAAGGGTTGTGTGGCCAGCCGGAATTGAATATTTTGAGCAGGAGATGAAGGTTGAGTCCGATATTCAGCAGGAAGCCGAGAATAAATATCCTGATTCCGCGAAAAACATTTTCGGAAATGTTGTGTTTGTTATGGGCAATAAAATAGCCCATTACTACCATGAAAACCACAGCTGCAAACGGCCCCCCCAGGAATAGTGAAGCTTTCCCGGCCAGACTTTCCTTACCTGCAGGATCAATAAAAAGTTCAGTAATATGAATCTGAACCATGAAAAAAGCTGCCAGTCCTTTGAGTATATCAGGCAGAAGAAATCGTTTCATCCATTAAGTCTTTTGAATCGGGCAATCCGGCTGTACATTCAAAAATACGATAATTATACTTATATCGTCCTGTGAATTTTCACCTTAAATACCTGCTCATTCTATTTAGCTAATTTCAAAAAAACAAATACAGCAGGGTAGGTTTACAAGTCATTTTATCCTTTCTACTTAGTATCAGGGGCTTTTGATTGAAATCGTTTTTATAGGTTAACGCATCAAATTATCTTTGCCAAATATTTAAATGACAGAAATTTACTCCGGTCACATCAATACACCTTTAAAATCCGCATTATGAAAATCCGAAAAAATATAGCTACAAGCGACGAAGGATTTATATTCAATCCTGCTACGGGCGATTCGTTCTCAACTAACCCGATCGGAGCGGAAATAATCGCTTTGCTGAAGGATGACAAAAGCACTGATGAAATTATTGCCGCCATCTGTGAAAAATATTATGTTGAAGAGGTTCAGTTTGAGAAAGATCTTGACGATTTTGTTGCACAGTTAAAAGAATCGTCCATTATGGAGTAATTAATCCATCCAGCAAGTTCCGGATATATGGGTGCTAATGGATATTATTCCCGATGAGTTTGGAGTAATAAAGAGGACAGGGTCAGAATAGTTCAATAACTTTTAAAATCACTTTCAATGAAACAACTTATTTTCACTTTCTTATTGCTGTTAATGATTGTATTTCGCTCACAGGCACAATTTAATCTCGAACATACATATACAGGAGTATCGGCAGCTTATGTTAACCTTCCGGTAGCGGGCTATAAATACTATGTAATGGATGTAACCAACAGCCAGTGCCGGATGTACAATGCGGATCATTCGGTATGGAAAACCATTAACCTGAGCCTGCCGGCAGGTTATTATCTTTACGATTTGCAGTATGTTACCGAGAATCTTTTCAATACCGACAATGCAATAGAATTTATGTATGTTTCGTATACCTACAATACAACACTGGCATATTACACCTACGACACGCGTATAGCCAACGAAAGCGGGACCGTTCTGCTCGATGTTCCCGGTGGCGGATATAACTACATTTATCCTGCGCTTAACGGCTCAAAATTATTTACCTGGCAATACGATTACTCGGTTTCGCCTTCAACTGTGAATACGTTGGTTTATTCTATCCCCGGTAAAGTAAGCAGCAACGCTGTCCCCGAATATCCTGCCACAGAACAGGTTTCAATGCGGGAAGCATTCCCTAACCCGGCCGGCAGTGAAGTTACAATTCCATATACATTACCTTCACAGGTTAAGCAGGCCGAACTGAAACTCTTTACATTAAACGGAGTTTTACTGAAAGCTTACACTGTCGACCATACTTTTGAATCAATAAAACTGCAAACCAGTGATCTTATGCCAGGAACCTATTTGTACCGGATCGAATCGGTAACATACATGTCGGAAACCCTTAAGCTGGTTGTCGGCAGGTAGAAATTTACCTACAGTATCTGATAAGTCTGAATAAAACTTTGGAAATAGAATTTCGGTAATTTTTAAAATCTTGTTAAATGAAAACAGATATCAGTAATACAGACAACGAGGGTAAAATGAAACTTGTTATTGCGGTTACAGGTCTGAATGCGATCGACAGTCCCGGTCCAGGTGTGGCAGTAATCCGTGCCATACGCGAATGTCCTGATTTTGAAGTGCGTATTATAGGTCTTTCGTACGAATCGCTCGAGCCGGGCTCCTACATGCACGACCTGGTCGATAAAACCTACCTGATCCCATATCCGTCGGCCGGCACCGATACACTCATGGCCAGGCTTATGTATATTCATGAGAAAGAAAAACTTGACCTGGTTATTCCCAATTTTGATGCTGAACTCTTCAATTTTATTAAATTGAGGGATAAATTCCTGGCTGTCGGCATACATTCGTTTCTGCCTGAACTGGAACAATTCGAGGCACGTGACAAGATCAAACTGTATGAATTTGGCGAAAAGCATGGTTTGCTAATTCCGGCTGATAAAATCATTTATCATTCAGGCGACATCGACAATTCGGCCAAAGAAATCGGCTTCCCGATGGTGATAAAGGGCAAATTTTATGATGCCATTATTGCGAATACTATAGAGCAGGCGCATAAAGCATTTTATAAAATCCAGGCTAAATGGGGGCTCCCTATCATAATACAGCAGTTTATTAATGGCACCGAAATTAATGTTGCTGCTTTGGGCGATGGCGAAGGCAATGCAATAAGTATAATACCCATGCGTAAGCTTTATATTACCGATAAAGGGAAGGCCTGGTCAGGAATTACGATCGAAGATTCGTCCTACGTGGAACTAGCCCGTAAATTTGTAGAAGCTACCAAATGGCGTGGGGGTTGCGAACTCGAAATTATGCAGTCCGACGACGGTAAACCTTACATTATGGAAGTAAATCCAAGGTTCCCGGCATGGATTTATTTAACAGCCGCAGCCGGGCAAAACCAGCCGGCCTCGCTGGTTAAAATGGCGATGGGACAAAAAGTTCAGCCTTTCACGGAGTATAAAGTCGGGACACTCTTTATCCGCTATGCCTGGGACCTGATTACCAATATAAGCGAATTCCAGCGTATTTCGGGAACGGGCGAACTATAATTCAAATCAGTGAAAATGTCTTTTTAACAAAATATCAACTACAAGAGCAGTTTCCTGGAAACGAGCAGGAAGGAAAGAAGTAATCGTTTTGGAAACAGGGTTTTAACCTGCTTCGGACTTCAGGCTTCCGACCTTACAGAGTAATACAATGAAAATCAGAAACAGTAAATCAGTACAACATGGAAAAAATACGATATGAAAGGCCGATAATTAAGAAAATGAGCACAGGATTGATGAATAAATTCGGTACAAGAACCGAACAAACCCCTGTAACTCATATCGACAATGTACCGGTTAAAACCCTTTTATCGGAATATGGTTCGCCCTTATTTGTGTTATCGGAAAAGCAGATCAGGCATAACATTCAGAACGCTTCACGGATTTTTAAAACACGCTATCCAAAGGTTCAGTTTGCCTGGTCATACAAAACCAATTACATGGATGCTGTGTGCCGGATCTTTCACCAGGAAGGTTCCTGGGCGGAAGTAGTGTCGGGATTCGAATACGATAAGGCACTTAGCAATGGCGTACCCGGTAATAAGATTATTTTCAACGGTCCTGACAAAAGCGATGAACAGCTTATTACAGCATCGCGAAACAATTCGCTGATCCATATCGATCATTTTGATGAACTTTACACTTTGATAAAGCTGAGTGAAGACCTTAACCTGAAACCCCGCGTGGCTATTCGTGTAAATATGGATACCGGTATTTATCCCAAATGGGACAGGTTCGGGTTTAATTATGAGAATGGCCAGGCCTGGAATGCCATAACCCGCATCATTAATTCAACAAATCTCGACCTGGTCGGGCTGCATTGTCATATAGGCACATTTATGCTGTCGCCTTCGGCTTACGCAGTTGCTGCAACCAAGCTTTGTGAACTTACAAAAATGGTGAAGGAGAAGTTCAATAAAGTGCTTCAGTACATCGATTTGGGCGGCGGTTTTCCTTCGACAAATACTCTTAAGGGATCCTATCTGCCGGGTTCCGATACGGTGCCTTCGATCGACCAGTTTGCCGATGCCATTACTGACGTTATTCTCGGATTTGGGTTCCGGCAGGAAGAATTGCCTTTGCTAATCCTCGAATCGGGTCGCGTTCTGATTGATGATGCAGGATTTTTGCTGGGAACGGTTGTGACTACAAAACGACTTTCGGATGGCCGGCGGGCAACTATTCTTGATTTTGGCGTTAATACTCTTTTTACAGCTTTCTGGTACGATCACCAGGTAAGTACAACAAAATCCTATGGTCAGCATACCGAAGAAATGATAATGTACGGACCGCTCTGCATGAATATTGATGTTGTCCGCGAAAGCATCACTATGCCGCTGATCGAAAAAGGCGATCAGGTGGTGGTTCATAAAGTTGGCGCATACAATATGACGCAATGGATGCAGTTTATAACTTTACGTCCCAATATAGTGCTGATAGACAGGGAGAACAAGACTCATATAATCCGGAAAGCAGAAACGGTGGAGAGCATGCAGTCGGCCGAAATCATCCCCGCTTATTTGAAATAATAATCGGGTAACTGCCCTATCGGAGTTATAATTTACTGTAATTTTCAGCCATATTCAGCTTAGGAGAAACAACTATGAATTTCAAGCGACCTATCGAAACTTTCGCTGCTACGGTTCTGCCAGCCACGCTAAACTCCTATTCGGCTGTATTTTTTTTTAAAAACAAAGCACTTTCAACGCTGATATTACTTGTTAGTTTCTTTAATTTCTACGCCGGACTGAGTGGACTGATAGCTGTGGTTTTTACCGTGATCCTGGCAAATTCGATGGGGCTCGATAAGGTTTCGCTTAAAAATGGAACCTACAGTTTCAATGCTTTGCTGACCGGTATCGGGATAGGTACATTTTTCGAACCCGGTTATGTATTCTTTAGTTTGTTGCTGCTTGCCGCTTTACTTTCGCTTATACTTTCAGTTACTATGAGCGGATGGCTGGGTAAAAGCGGTTTGCCATTCCTGAGTATGCCTTTTGTATTTTCTTTCTGGTTTATCCTTCTGCCGGCATCGCAATTTGAAAACCTGGGATTAACCCAGCGCAATATTTACTGGATGAACGAAATGTATGCCATTGGTGGGAGTACTATGCTGAATTTCTTTCAAACCATCGATCAGCTGCCAATCAATAAAATGGTCGATATTTACTTGCGGTCGATGAGTTCGATTTTTTTCCAGAGTAACCTGGTATCCGGTTTGCTTATTACCATTGCCGTGCTGCTGAGTTCCAGAATTGCGTTCTCGCTTTCGGTGGTAGGATTTCTTTCCGCTTACCTTTTCGCCCAGTTTTCGGGTTCGGAGGCAGCCAGTATTACCTATTACAATATAGGCGCCAATTATATAATGGTTGCTCTTGCTGTTGGCGGGTTTTTTGTAATTCCCTCGGGCTATTCATACTTATGGACCGTTTTACTGGTGCCGCTTACTTCCCTTGTACTGCTTTTTATGAGCAAGTTGTTCGGATTTATCCAGTTACCGGTGTTCTCGTTGCCTTTTTCAGTAGTAGTGATTCTTTTTGTTTATTTCCTTCGACTTAGGGTAAGCCCGTCAAAACTTAAACTGACTCCGCGGCAGTATTTTTCGCCCGAAATAAATCTTTATACCTTTAAAAATAACCAGGATCGCTTATCGAACTTCCTCTATTTCCCGCTTTACCTGCCCTTCTGGGGCGAATGGAGCGTTACACAGGGGCATGATGGTGAACACACCCATAAAGGCGATTGGGGCAAGGCTCTCGACTTTATGATCTTCGATGACAAATTAAAATCCTATAGCTCGAGGGGGCAACTCTGTGAGAATTACTACTGCTACAATAAACCGGTTGTGGCGGCAGCTGATGGTATTGTTGAAGAAATTGTTGATAATATCGACGACAACGATATCGGAAAAGTGAACACCAGTAACAACTGGGGCAATACAATCATTATCAGGCACCTGCCCGGGCTTTATACCCAGGTATCGCACCTTAAAAAGGGGTCTTTTAAAGTTTCGAAAGGTGATTTTGTGAAAAGAGGAGATCTGCTTGCTAGTTGTGGAAACTCAGGCCGGTCACCTGAGCCGCATATTCATTTCCAGGTGCAGACAACGCCACTGCTCGGGGCAAAGACGATCTTTTACCCTATTTCATACTACGTTCAGAAAGAGAATTCGGGCCAGGAACTTCTCCAGTTTGCGGTACCTTCCGAAGGTGATTCCGTTTCCGGACTTGAAGTCAACACTCAACTCAGGTCGGCCTTTGATATCATGCCCGATACCAGTCTTTCATACCGCTTTATGAATGAAAACGGCATCGAAATAACCGAGAAATGGGATGCATACACCGATGCCTACAATAGTAAATACCTGTACTGTAAAGAAACCGACTCGAGTGCTTATTATATTAACGATGGCACGATGTTTTACTTCACTGCTTTTTACGGTGATAAGAAATCACTTCTTTATTATTTCTATCTGTCGGCCTACAAAGTACTCCTGGCAAATCCCGGATTATTTACAATTCAGGATGCCATGCCGCTTGATATAATCAGGAATAAGAAAATTAGTATAGGGCTGCAGGATTTTATTGCACCTTTCTATACCTACATTAAGTTGAGCTATTCTGTTAAAGTCAATACAGCCGATCAGCAAATCGGGAACAGCGTGGTGCAACTTGCATCTGAAATTAATTTAAAGATATTGGGCAAAACCCGCAACGAAAGCAGTAGTTCTTTGTTGATACAAGGCAACTGTATCAAAGAATTCAGTTTTGAGTCAACCAATATTACTGTAAAAGCCATATGTATAAGCACATAATAATCCTGTTTTTATTATATTCAATTGCATTGAAAGCCAGTGCGGCCCTCACATATGCTGAGGTCGACAGCATAACCTATCAGTGTTTCCAGGCTGCCGATTGGGATAAACTTATCGTTACCGGAGAACAGGCCTTAAAAGAGAAAATTGACTTCAAGACGCTTCGGCAGCGCCTGGGGTATGCTTTCTTTAAGAAGGGGAATTATTACGCTTCGCAAAAACATTATGAAAAAGCCCTTGAGTTTGATAAATATGATGCCGGTACGCATGAATATCTATACTACTGTGGTTTGAATACCGGCAACGAGGCTTCGATGCGTTATCACGCAGCAAGACTTACACAGGAACAAAAGGAAGCGTTCCGGATTAAAGCCTTTAAGCCCTTAGCCTCGATCGATCTGGAGTTTAATTATAAATCAAATACCTACGATGAACGGTCCAACCCGACTTATTTTCGCCTGGGACTGAGCAGTTACCTTGGAAGCCGCTTCTCCTTGTACCAGTCCGTCTCGGTGTATAATCAAATGATCGACACATTTCCCGTTCAGCAGCCTGATTATTTTGCCATGCTGAAATACTCGGTTACACCAGGCACAACATTCACCTTGGCTTACCATTACCTGAATACGAATATTGACGGATATAAGTACCCGGGTAACCTGGTTTTCGGCCAGTTTTCGACCCGTATAAGCCGGTTTGAGTTGGGTGTGAACGGATCGTATTTTAAATACGATCTTGGGAAATTCAGCCAGGTAGGGGTTCATGCTAAGGTTACACTGCCCGGCAAACAAGGCATTTATCTAAAAACTTCGCTTAACGAAATGATTGAAACTTCGAACAACCGACTTATATTTTCGCAAACAGCCGGAATTCGTATTTTAAAATCTCTTTGGGGTGAAGGGCAGTTGGACATTGGTAACATCCAGAACTATTGCGATCATAATGCACTCTATGTTTATAATTCGCTCGACCCGACTGTTTTTCGGACTGGCGCCTCGCTTTTCTGGGGTGTGAGTAAAAAAATTACTTTCTATGGGAATTACCTGTACGATTCCAAAAAAATCGAACAAACTACTGATCACTATATTCAACATTCATTTTTAACCGGAATCATATGGAAACTTTAAGAAGGATTTTAATCTCAGCGGCCTTGGTCCTGTTGTCAGGATACATGATGGCTCAAACTGCGGTTGTTACGCAGGCAGCATTTGTTAAGAGTTATGAAGCAGAAAAAGACGGCAACTACTCCACGGCCATTTCATCGCTAAAGGCTGTTTACCAGGGCGATAGTTATGTTCTGAATGTCCGTTTGGGCTGGCTCAGTTACCTGGCCAAACAATACAGCGAGTCAATAAAATACTACGAGAAGTCGATTTCGCTCAAACCCTACGCAATCGAAGCCCGCTTTGGATATATAAAACCACTGAGTGCTATTGAGAACTGGGAAAAAGTGAAAGCCAATTACCTCGAAATACTCAAGATTGATCCGCAGAATACCGTTGCAAACTACTGGCTGGGAGTAATTTACTATAACCGTAAAGACTATGCGAATGC
>CAISRK010000308.1 GCA_903887815.1 uncultured Bacteroidales bacterium
GGTAAAATAGTGAATACTGTGCTTCTGAACGAACTGAAAAAATAGGTGTTTCAATTCGTACGGCACGGGTTCCTGAAATTTACCTGAACATAGCGAAAAATTTGCGACCTTTGCCGCTTACACTAAATACCCTTTTAACTGGTGGGATTTTCGCTTATTACAACATACCCGGCCTGGTTACTGATCCTTTGCGTACTTGCAGGGATTGTTTTTGCAGGTATACTTTATTACCGCGACACCGATCACGATTTCAGTAAACTGACGCTTCGGACGTTGGCTTTGCTGCGTGGAGTTTCGGTTGCACTAATTGCGTTCCTGCTGCTTTCACCGCTTTTAAAGAGCACTTCACGGTATACCGAAAAGCCTATTGTTTTGTTAGCTCTCGATAATTCGGCATCTATTCGCATGGGTAAGGATTCAGCTTTTATTACAAAAGATTTTACTGAACAATACGGAAAACTTGCAGAAAGGCTGTCAAAGAAGTTCGAGGTTCAAACCTATAGTTTTGGAGATAAGGTCACTAAAGGTATGAACGCAACCTTCTCTGACAAGCAAACCAATATGGCTGAACTGTTCAGCGAGATAAAGGACAGGTATTCGAACCGCAACCTTGTTGCCCTTATACTTGCAGGCGACGGCATATACAACCAGGGAGCCGATCCATTGTATGTTTCTGAAAATGCTCCTTACAGCATTTATACTGTAGCTTTAGGCGATACTAACCAGCAAAAGGACCTTTTAGTAACACGGGTTAACCACAACCGTATTGCATACCTGGGCAATGATTTCCCTGTTGAGATTACTTTGAGTGCCTATAAACTGTCGGGGGCCAATTCCAGGGTAACGGTTTCATCAGGAGAACAGCAGTTGTTCTCTGACAATTTCCCGATAGGAGACCAGCAGGTGACACGTACTTTCACAACCAGGCTTACAGCTTCAAAACCTGGCATACAACGATACCGGGTAGCAGTGTCGCCTGTTCCGGGCGAAATAAGTACAGCTAATAATTTCCAGGATATATATGTCGAAGTGATCGATGGAAGGCAGAAAATATTGCTTCTCCAGGCAGCTCCGCATCCTGATATCGCTGCTTTGAAACAGGCTATTGAGAAAAACCAGAGTTATTCGCTCGAAACAAAGATGGTATCCGACTTTACAGGTTCTCTTTCGTCGTACAGCCTGGTTATATTACACCAGGTGCCTTCATTGAACGATGTCGGGTTCCAGGTAACAAATCAGTTGAAAACGGTTTCTGTTCCGGTGTTGTACATTATCGGCTCTCAGTCGAACCTCCCGGCATACAACAACCTGATGGCCGGATTATCGATCCCTCAATCGACAGGAAATTTAAATGAGGCAACAGGAATAGTAAACCCCGATTTTAGTTTATTCTCGCTAAGCCCTGATATTACGCAGATACTGCCCGAGTTTCCGCCATTGAATGTTCCATTCAGTCAGTACAAACCGGGAACCGCCGCACAGGTTTTGTTGTACCAGAAAATCGGGAATGTAAATACCAAAATACCGCTTATCCTTTTTAACCAGGGTGTTGATCGTAAATCGGCAACTATTACAGGTGAAGGTATCTGGCGCTGGCGCCTCGACGATTATGCGAAAACGGGAAACCAGTTTGCTTTCGACGAATTCTTTACACGCATTGTGCAGTACCTTGCTGTTAAAGAGGATAAAAGCCAGTTCAGGGTGATTGTAAAAAGCAGTTTCAGCGAAAGCGATGCCGTTGAAATTGATGCGGAACTATATAACGACAGTTACCAGCTTATAAATGATCCGGAAGTAAATATCGTAATTACTGACGAAAATAAAAAAAGCTATCCTTACGCATTTACTCGCACATCGAATGCGTATTACCTGAATGCAGGAAGCCTGCCTCCCGGCGACTACACCTATAAAGCCACCACTGATTTTGCGGGAAAATCTTTCCAGAAAACCGGTATGTTCACGGTTATGGAATTAAATATGGAAGCTATGAATACGGTTGCTGATCATACCCTGCTTAATACAATATCTGCCCGTCATTCGGGTAAAATGGTATATCCTTCTCAACTTAGCCAGATTGAAGAATTACTCAGTCAACGCGACGACCTAAAGACGATAGCCTACACCCAGAAACGATATACCGATCTTGTGAGTTATATCCCTTTCCTTATACTTCTGCTTCTTTTAATTTCGGCTGAATGGTTCTTACGGAAAAGAAACGGGAGTTATTAGGTAAAAGTGAGGTCTTAGTTAATGAGAAATAGTTAATTGAAAATATTATAGAC
>CAISRK010000309.1 GCA_903887815.1 uncultured Bacteroidales bacterium
CTCGAAAGGGCTACCAGGCTAACTGATCAAACTGGCGGAGGGATACTTGTAATTACCGAGGGTGTTTACGGCATGTCAGGCGACCTCGGGAAAATAAAGGAAATAGTTGAACTGAAAAAAGAATTCAATTTCCGTCTTCTGATTGACGATGCTCATGGTTTTGGCACTATGGGACCAACCGGGGCCGGAACTGACGAGCATTTTGATGTACAGGACGGCGTTGATATGTATTTCGGCACATTTGCCAAATCGATGGCCGGTATAGGTGGTTTTATTGCTTCTAACGAGCCGATAATCGACTTCCTGAAACACAATATGCGTTCGCAGATTTTTGCCAAGTCGCTGCCAATGCCAATGGTAATAGGAGCTTTAAAACGTCTGGAATTGCTGCGTACCAAACCCGAACTCCGCGAAAAGTTGTGGATAATTGTCGAAGCTTTGCAAAAAGGTTTGCGCGAAGCCGGGTTCAATATCGGAAACACCGAATCGCCTGTTACTCCTGTAATGCTTAACGGTACAATTCCTGAAGCAACTAATATTACAGTTGAAATGCGCGAGAAGTACAACATCTTCTGTTCGATTGTTACCTACCCGGTTGTTCCAAAAGGCGTTATTATGCTGCGGCTTATCCCGACCTCGGTTCATACGCTGGAAGATGTGAGGTACACCATTGAATGTTTTAAGGAAATTAATGCCAAACTCCTGAATGGTGAATATGCAAACATAGCGTTCGCCGATATTTCGAACCTGTAGACGATTTCAGGTTATAACAAAAATGCCCGGTCGAAAACCGGGCATTTTTGTTATAAGTATACTGAAAGTGATTTTACAGGGTTTAAGATATTTTTTTCTGCTCAGGCAATATCAAGTTCCGGCTCAATATCCGTTCCCCATTGATAAATGCCGCCGTCGAGAATAAGAATATTCTTATGCTTGAGTTTTTCAGTAAGGTAAAGGTATGGAGCCTGGCTTTTAACGCCGTACATGCAGTAAATAACTACAGGTATATCAAACGAAACCAGGTGTGCCTGCTCAGGAAGATCAATCTGCGGAATGTTAATAGCCCCTTGAAGGTGGCTCATGGCAAATTTATTGGCATCCCGGGTGTCAATGATCTGTAAGGGCTCATTGCGGTCAATTTTCTCTTTCAGCTCGTACGTTGTGATGAACTTCATTTTACTTAAATCAATATTAAAGAGGTTCCACTCAAACAGGTATACAAAATTAGAAAAGTATGGCGAAAAAAAAAGGAGTGCATAGCACCCCTTTTTATGTCATTCAAGGCAGATTTATTTCTTAACTTCCTTGATAAGACCTTTAGCGATTGAATCTGCGTGAGCAGCTTCAACTGCAGCTTTAGCTGTTGAATCAGCAAGACGTGTCTGCTCAGCAGCAACGTTGGCTAATGAATCAGCAAGAGCTATTGAATCCTGACGAGCTTTTTCAGCTTTTTCTTCTGCACTGGGTCCGCAAGCTACGAAAGCTACCATACCAGCTACTACAAACATTGCAAATAATTTTTTCATGACTTTTTTTTAATTAAAAAACGATGCAAAATTACACCGAATAATAATACTAATCAAACTTTAAATAAAAAAAAATTAAGTTTTTTTAACATATTTTATATTTACCTGTA
>CAISRK010000310.1 GCA_903887815.1 uncultured Bacteroidales bacterium
CGTTCATGGGAGCGTGTTAATACCGCTTTCGAAACACAGGAAATTATCAATGGTTTCGTGAAATGTCGCACCAAAGGTGGACTTATTGTCGACATCTTCGGTATCGAGGCCTTCCTGCCCGGTTCACAGATTGATGTTAAGCCTATTCGCGACTACGATCAGTTTGTTGAAAAGGTTATGGAATTCAAAATCGTTAAGATCAACCATGAATACAAAAATGTGGTTGTTTCGCACAAAGCACTTATTGAAGACGAACTGGAGGCTCAGAAGATCGAAATCATTTCGAAACTCGAAAAAGGCCAGGTTCTTGAAGGAATCGTTAAAAATATCACTTCATACGGTGTATTTATCGACCTTGGCGGTGTTGACGGACTTATCCACATCACCGACCTTTCATGGGGACGTATCAATCATCCTGAAGAGATCGTTCAGCTTGATCAGAAGATCAATGTTGTTATTCTCGATTTCGATGAAAACAAAAAACGTATCGCCCTCGGCCTCAAACAACTTAGTGCACATCCATGGGATTCGCTACGCGAAGACCTTAAAGTGGGTGACAAAATCAAAGGCCGCGTAGTAGTTATTGCTGATTACGGCGCTTTTGTTGAAATCGCACCTGGTGTTGAAGGTCTGATTCACGTTTCAGAAATGTCGTGGAGCCAGCATCTGCGCACTGCCCAGGATTTCCTCAGGGTTAATGACGAAATCGAAGCAGTTGTTCTCACCCTCGATCGTGAAGACCGCAAAATGTCGCTCGGTATCAAACAGCTCATTCCGGATCCATGGACTGACATCGTTAAGAAATACCCTGTTAACTCACGCCACACCGCTACCGTTCGTAACTTTACCAATTTTGGTATTTTTGTTGAACTCGAAGAAGGTGTTGACGGACTTATCCACATCAGCGACCTTTCATGGAGCAAGAAAATCAAACATCCTGCTGAATTTACCAAAATCGGGGAGACTATTGATGTTGTTGTTCTTGATGTTGATGTTGAAAACCGTCGTTTGAGCTTAGGCCACAAACAACTTGAAGAAAATCCATGGGATGTATTCGAAAGCATTTTCACAACCGGTTCAGTACATAAAGGAACCGTTGTAAGTTCATCGGATAAGGGAGTTGTTGTAGCTCTGCCATACGGTGTTGAAGGTTTTGCACCTACACGCCATGCACAGAAGGAAGACGGCTCGAACCTGCAGGTTGACGAAGCTCAGGATTTCAAGGTAATCGAATTCTCGAAAGAGAACAAGAAGATCATCCTTTCGCACGCCAAGATGCACCAGGATTCGAAAGCAGCAGAAAGAGCAAAAGAAGACAAGAAAGAGGAAAGCGCTGAAATGCAAACCAAACGCGCCGTGAAGAAAATCAAGGATAACCTTGAAAAAACCACCCTCGGTGACCTTGATGCTCTTGCTAACCTGAAAGCTTCGATGGAGAAGAAAGAAAGCGAAGGCAAATAGCCCTTTGGTTCTACCAAATATAAAGCCGGATAGGGAAACCTTGTCCGGCTTTTTTTATGCCTGTTACAACTACGATCTTTATGTACTTAATTCTGGTTAGAACGATTCTTTAAAATTCCAGGGGGAAACTACGTTTTCTAGTGTTTCTAAATCATTTTAAACTGGATCCCGGAACTGCTTTCGGGTCTTGGGACCTGGAATTTGGGACTTGGGTCTTTATTTTTTCAGAAGTTCGACCCTTTGGAACATTCAAGCCGAGCCATTCCACCATTTTACCGCATACTTCCTCCTTTTCGGGCTCGTTGTGCAGTTCGTGGAATAGTGTTTTATATGGGATAAAAGTGAGTTGTGTATTAGCATTTTCAGCAAACTCCAGGCTGGCTTTGAAGGATGTAATCGGGTCGGCCTCGCTGTGCAACAGCAACATTGGGGTTTTCAGGCTGGAGGCATTCGCAATGACCCATTCACCAATCGAATTGATAATTGTAAAAGTGCTTACCGAAACCTTCCAGTGAATCAGCGGATCGTTATCGTAAGCTTTACAAATCGCCTGGTCATGGCAGAGGTCTTCTGATTTGAGACCATTGGAAAGAAGCAGTGACGGATAAAGTTTCGCCAGGATTGAAGCCACCTTTTGTAAAAGAGCCGAAGGCTGTTTGGTCAATCTCAGCCAGGGACTTGACGATATGGCAAAATCTATTTCTTCCGGAAACCGAAGAGCGAAATTGATAGCCAGATTCCCGCCCATGCTTTGCGAATACAGTATTACCTGTATATCAGGGTGTGTTTTGCGGCTTTCGCCTAAAAGGAAACTTATATCCGACATCACCTGTGCGGGTGAATCGAAATGACCGCGTTTACCGCCGCTTTTTCCATTTCCGCGCAGATCGGGGGCAACGAATATATACCCATCACTGACAAACTTTTCGGCAACATAAGCAAAACGGCCGCCATGGTCCGAAAGCCCGTGAAGCAGTACTATCATTCCTTTCGGAGCGGATTCCGGAGTCCATTTACGGACAAAAAAGCTGAGTTTTTCCTGATTTGTAAGGGTGTATTCGCTGTACGCCATCGCTTGAGGTATTTGTACTTACGAAAATAGGGATTATTTCGTTTAGAATTATTCACATTTAATTTATCCCCCGAAAGATATAATTAAACGACCTTTGCAGTCCAGAAACAGTTTTTTATAATGCTTCCATTTACCCTTACCATATTGGGCAGCAGTTCTGCAACCCCGACTTCGAACCGTAACCCAACGGCGCAATTGCTCAGTCACGGTGAAAAACTGTTCCTTATCGATTGCGGCGAAGGAACACAGGTTGCTCTCAGAAGGATGCACATTCATTTTCAGCGCATCAGGCATATATTTATCAGCCATCTGCATGGCGATCACTTTTATGGCCTTATTGGGCTTATTTCATCGATGCACCTGCTGGGCCGTACCAAACCGCTGCATATTTACGGGCCTCCCGTTCTTAAGCAAATACTTGATTTACAACTGGAAGCCTCACTCACCACGCTGATATACCCGCTCGAATTTCATCCAACGCAGGCTGATGGACCTGAAGTCCTGTTTGAGGATGATCATATTACGGTAAGCAGTTTTCCTATGCTGCACCGTATTCCGACCACCGGTTTCCTATTCCGGGAAAAGCCGTACGAACGGCGCCTGCGGAAAGATATGCTGAACGAGTTGAATATCCCGGTGCACCTGATCCCACTTTTACGCAGGGGTGATGATTACACTGCGCCCGACGGCACAGTTTACCCCAATGAAAGTATTACAATTGAATCCCCCTCGCCAAAAAGCTATGCTTTTTGCTCGGATACTGCCTATTTCGAAGATATTATCCCGGTTGTCAAGGGCTCAACCTTGCTTTACCACGAAACGACTTTTATGAATGACCGTATTGCGAATGCAACGGACAAGTTTCATTCAACCACGGGTCAGGCGGCTACTATTGCCAGGAAAGCAGGAGTGAAAAGACTCCTTATCGGGCATTATTCAGCAAGGTACGATGACCTGCAGTCTTTGCTTGATGAGGCACGGGCAGTATTTCCTTTAACAGAGCTGGCTGAAGACGGAAGTGTTTTTGAAATTTTGTAAAGCTTAAAGCACCTATTTTTCGAGGCTGACTTCATAAATCATATCGAGCAATCCGCCCGATTCCTTATCGTTGGTCAGTTCCCAGAACATGACGCCTCCAAGTTTGTGATCCCTTGCATATTTTGTTTTCTGGTATACTGACTGCAGGTTATCGAAAGTGGCAAAGGTTTTTGTGGATGCATTATACGCGTATGGGGCTTTCGCCTTACTGTCCCAATAGTAAAGAAACCCAGCTTTTGCACCCAGTTTTTCCTCAGATTCCTTATAACTGACGTAACCGCTGAATTTCCCCTTCTGGTACAATCCATTGTTTATCGGCTCCACTCCGCTGTAAAGCCTTGCATAAAAGGCAAGTCCGATAACTACTTTATTCATTGTAACCCCGATTGAATCGAGAAACAGTATAGCGGCATCAGTCGATTCCCTTTGTCCGGGTGTGGAATATAAGGATGTCAAGTGGCCTGTTCGTTTGCTGTTGCCATTTACCAGGTCGTAAGTCATCATATTGGCATAATTGACCATTGGCATTACTTTATCCCACTCGATTGCTGTTTTCAGGTACTCACTGAAGCCTCCCGCAGCAAAGCTTAATTCGTAAGCCGGCCCCATTGTATGTCGAAGGGTTTCGATAAGCAGGGTGAAATTGTGACTGTCGTCGGGTAGGTAATGGTAACCGGGAACCGATTCAAGGGCAGGGTATTCCCAGTCGAGGTCGAGTCCATCAGCATGATACAATTTTAAAAGCCGCAGAACCGATTGAGCAAAGTCCTTCCTTCCGGTTTCGGTATTGAAAACATCGCTGCATGTCGGACAGCCGCCCCATCCGCCCAATGAAAGGATTATTTTTAGTTTCGGGTTGGTTTCCTTTAGTTTGACCAATCGTGAAATAGCCAGGCTGTCGGTTTTGCCGGCTGTGAGATTATTCCCTTTGAGGTGTAAAAAACTGTAGATAATGTGAGTAAGCTGGCTTGTTTTGTAATTAGATATATTACTTCCATCGCCATTATAATATGCTATAATAGCCATAGGCTTTGTTTCTGACTGGCTGTAAACCAATTGATTGCAGAAAAGAGATGAGAATAGTATTAATAAAAAACAAAAGGGTTTTATAATTCCCCGGGCTGGAAGCATATGATATTGGTATAAAACCCGCCTGTTTATTCATCGGGATGATCGTACAAAGTTATGTATTCGAACGAATTAGAAGTCCATTTAATAAATTTTAGGAAATCGTGCCATTTTACTATGATTGAAGCTGTATTTATACAAGGATGAAAACTTATTGTTCTACTTTCCAGCAGGTTATGGTCGAGGAAAACGTGAACATGGTGTTCGGTATCGTTAATCAAGCCGAAAGGTGTAACCGAACCGGGAGTAACTCCAAGGTATTTCATCATTCGCTGGTCGGATGCAAAGGAAAGTTTTCCTTGTTTCAGCTGCTTTTCCAGTTCATGAATATCCATTTGCTGCGTATGTTTCAGGATAACAAGATAATGCCTGTTTCCTTTATGATTTCGGAAGAACAGGTTCTTGCAATGGGTTGCATCCAGGTCCTTCCAGTATTTCATGGCTTCCTCAATAGTAGGAGCAGCCAGGTGCTCGTGATATTCGAAAGGAATTTCCAGATCGGAGAGGAGCTTGTATAATTTAGGGTCGCCGTTCATAGCAGGGGTTGGAGGTTAGTGATTAGGGTGAAAGACCGGATTTTCTTTGTATGTGTCAGATGCCCTGCGGGTGTGCTGACACATCAATCAAATCTCTTATTACAACTGAAGCACAGAAACACCCGAAAATTGCCGGCATATAGGATATTGTTCCGACATTCGATTTCTTATTTGATTCGCCTTCCTGCAAAATCACCGAATTCCGATCGACAACTTCAGGCGAAAATATCACTTTTATTCCTTTCCATACACCCATTTTATGAAGTCGTTTTCGTATGTAATAGGCTAGTTTGCAGTTATATGAATCATTTATATCAGCCACCTGTACCTGCATGGGATCGTATTTGCCGCCGGCTCCCATCGAACTCACAACAGGCAAATTCAGCCTCACACAATGAAACAGGAAGAAAACTTTTGGTGAAAGGGTGTCAATGGCATCAACCACGTAATCATAACCTTGTTCAAGGATTTCGATTGTGCGGTCGTCCTTGATATACTCATTAATTACGGTAAGTTTAAGGTCGGGGTTGATATCGAGCAGGCGTTTAGCCATGACTTCGGTTTTGGCAATTCCTTCGGTGCTTTTGAGTGCCGGCAGCTGGCGGTTCCGGTTGCTGGAATGCACGGTGTCGCCGTCAATAATGGTTATTTCGCCTATTCCGGCACGGCAAACCTGCTCCGCTGCCATTGCACCCACACCACCCATTCCCGCAATAAGAACATGCTTCGACCGCAACAGCTTAAGTTTCTCTTTCCCGGTCAGAAGTTCGGTGCGGCTAAGCCAGGCTGGAATGGTCATGGTTAAAATAAATCTGTACGAAGATAAGGAATTGTTCAGTGTTTGCACCCCTATAGGTACAAAGGCACTAACTACACCCACTGGGTGTCTGACACGGCCGGGGATTAGAGTGTTAGAATCTTTTCGAGCGTATTTGGATTCCTTGTAGTTGAGGGAATACCTGTGAGTTTTTCGATAAATGCATTGGGGAAACCATAGCTGCCTTTGTAGAGTGTTGAAATCGAGATAAAGTCCATTGAATCAGCATAAATTATCTCAACATCGCTGTTTTTTGAAAACA
>CAISRK010000311.1 GCA_903887815.1 uncultured Bacteroidales bacterium
ATTAAAGGTGTTTATCAGGATACTGAGTTAGGAGAGGGGCGAGGGGAGAAGGGAGAGGATGAGAAATTTGAAAATTTGAAAATTTGAGAATGGGCGGATTCCCTGGTTCATTGAAAATCCTCAAATACCCAAATCCGAAATCCGAAATCCGAAATCTCCAATCCCTACCGGTAATAAGCTTCCAGGAACTTCCTGATATTTCCTTCGACCCGTGCCGGCACATTGCTTACATCGGCGCGCTCAAATTTCTCTCCTGTAATATTTTCGTATAGTTCGATATAGCGTTCCGAAACCAGGTTCACAAATTCGTCGTCCATTACCGGGACAACCTGGCCATCTTTGCCCTGGAATCCATTAGCCATAAGCCATTCGCGCACAAATTCCTTCGAGAGCTGTTTTTGCGGCTCTCCTTTAGTCTGGCGTTCCTTGTAGCCTTCTTTATAAAAATAACGCGACGAATCGGGGGTGTGGATTTCGTCAATAAGGAATATTTCACCGTTTGCTTTGCCGAATTCGTACTTGGTATCCACCAGGATCAGTCCCATGCCTGCAGCAATCTGTGTGCCCCGTTCGAAAATGGCCATGGTGTATTTTTCGAGCATTTCGTAGTCTTCGGCACTCACTATGCCGAGTTTCAGTATGTCCTCTTTCGAAATGTCCTCATCGTGTCCCACTGAAGCTTTGGTGGTAGGAGTAATGATTGGGTTTGGGAACATGTCGTTCTCTTTCATTCCTTCGGGCATGGCATTACCGCAGATTGACCGTTTGCCTTCTTTGTATTCGCGCCATGCGTGTCCGCTGAGGTAACCGCGTATAACCATTTCCACCTTGAAAGGTTCGCAAAGCCTTCCGACGGTAACCATGGCATCAGGAGTTGCTATTTTCCAGTTGGGAACTATATCCGAAGTGTCGTCGAGAAATTTGGATGCGATCTGGTTCAGCACCTGTCCCTTATAAGGGATAGCCCGCGGCAGAACAACATCAAATGCCGAAATCCGATCGCTGGTCACCATGATCAGCAGTTCATCGTCGATATTGTATACATCGCGGACTTTACCAATATACAGGTCTTTGAGTCCCGGGAATGTGAAATCGGTGCGTGTGATGGCATTTTGCATAGCAACAGGTGTTTATCAGGTGAAATGAATCCGTATGAACGGATGATTTTTGAAAATGCAAAATTACAAAGGATTTTACTGCCCGCTATTTCCAATCCGGTCCTTAAACCCTAATGTTTTCAACAACAATGTTAATAAGTCTTTTCCATTACATCCCCAATCTCCCATTCCTATCAATCCCTTCAATCTCATCAATCCTCGTATACTTTTCCTCCAATCGCCCCTCTCCCCCTCTCCCCTCGCCCCTCAACTCAACCCTCCAAACCTACTCCTTCTTCTCGTAAGCACTAATGATCCTCGTCACCAGTTTATGTCTTACCACATCGCGAATGTCGAGCGTAATAAAGTCGATGCCTTTTATGTTTTTAAGAATTTTGGTTGCCTGCACCAGGCCTGAATTCTGGTTTCGCGGCAGGTCGATTTGGGTGATATCACCGGTGATGACGAATTTCGAGGAACGCCCCATACGAGTAACGAACATTTTAAGCTGTCCTTCGGTGCAGTTCTGGGCTTCGTCGAGAATGGCAAAGGCATTTTCGAGTGTACGGCCGCGCATAAAAGCAAGCGGGGCAATTTCGATGGTTCCGTCCTCGAGATAGCCGACCAGTTTTTGTGTTGGTATCATATCCCTCAGTGCATCGTAAAGGGGCTGCAGGTAGGGATCGAGTTTGTCCTTCAGGTCACCGGGCAGGAAGCCCAGGTTTTCGCCGGCTTCAACAGCCGGGCGGGTAAGTACAATGCGGCGGACTTCCTTGTTTTTCAGCGCCCTTACAGCCAAGGCAACAGCGGTATAGGTTTTACCGGTTCCTGCAGGACCGATGGCGAAAATCATGTCGTTTTCGGCAATGCTGTGTACCATTTTTTCCTGGTTCACGGTGCGGGCGCGTATCATCATGCCGTTTTTGCCGTGTACTAGCACATCGGCATTCAGTTCGCGGAAGTTTGAGATTACTTCGCCTGCATTGCCGTTGCCGGCAAGTTTGCGGATATCATCCTCGTCGAGTTTGGCATAGTTGTCAAAAAACATCAGCATCGAGCTGAACAACTGCGAAAAAGTTTCAATATCCTGCTCATCGCCGTTAATACGGACCGTATCGTCGCGGGCAACAATACGTAATTTCGGGAAGAGGTCCCGCAACAGGTTAATGTTCCGGTCGTTGATGCCAAAAATCTCAAGCGGGCTGTATGACTCTAATGAAAATGTACTTTCGGTCATGTATTCGGTTCAAATAGTACCTTAGGTTTATAATGTCTTACAAAATTACAGTTTATTCCCTATTGTTCGGGTATATTTTTTACTTTTGAGCCAGGAATCAGGTTGCTGGTTGCTAGTCACTAGTCACTGGTCACTGGTGGCTGGTCCCTTGTAACTGGTCACTAGTCACTGGTGGTTGGAAGGTTGAATGTAGAATGTGGAAGGTAGATCCAGCTTCCAGAAACCAGCAACCAGCTTCCAGAAACCATCAACCAGAAGCCAGCAACCAGAAGCCAGCAACAAGCAACAAGCAACCAGCAACCAGCAACCAGCAACCAGAAGCCAGCCTCCAGAAGCCAGCAACCAGCAACAAGCAGCAAGAAACCAGCAACCAGAAACCAGCAACCAGAAGCCAGCAACCAGAAGCCAGCAACCAGCACCCAGCAACCAGCAACCATCAAACACCGTATGCCGATTATTACATTATTAAGCGACTGGGGACTCACCGATCATTATGTGGCATCGGTTAAAGGGTCGATTCTTAGTCGTATCCCGGATGCAGTAATCGTCGATATTTCGCATACCATCCGCCTGTTCGATATAAAACATGCTGCATTTGTGATGCGCAACACCTGGCGGAGCTTTCCCGAGGGGACTATCCACCTGCTGGGTGTCGACTCCATCGAATCGGACAAGCATCCGCATGTAATCGTTAAATCGAACGGGCATTATTTTATAGGAGCCGATACCGGCCTCATCTCCATAATACTTGACGATAAACCGGACAAAATTGTATCCATTTCGGTTATACAGGATTCAGGTTATTTTACTTTTCCCTCGCGCGACAGGTTCGTGAAAGTTGCGGTTATGCTTGCACAAGGCACACCTATGGAAGAACTTGGTGTGCCCCTGCCTTCGCTAAAGCAAAAGCTGCTGCTGCAACCTGATTTCGACGGCAAAACCATTTATGGCAAGGTTATGCATATCGACAATTACGAGAATGTATTCCTCAATGTTACCGATAAGTTTGTGCGCGAGTGCATGGGCAAAAACCGCTATACGATTTCCTATAAAAAAGAAGATATCCCCTTGGTAAAAGCCTATGGCGATGTGCGCGAAGGCTATACATGTGCGCTTTATGCTTCGAACGGGTACCTGCAGGTTGCCGTGAACCGCGGCAAAGCAGCTTCACTGCTTGGTCTGGCTATGGATAACGATGTGCATATTGTCATGAATAAAGAATAGTTACTGGATTTTTATCCCCTGGAAAAAACTGTTCAGCCTTTTTTATTGAATATTTCCTGATGCTTTCTGCTGAAGAGTTTTCCTATATGATACTTGTAATAACAAAGGCCAAAATCATTAATTTTGCCCCTCCGAACCGAAAGGCACAACAGCATGTATACATTATTACGTAAAGAAATCAGCTCCTTTTTAAGTTCATTGATAGGATATGCGGTTATTATCGTGTTCCTGCTGGTGAACGGGCTGTTCCTGTGGGTTTTCCCGCAGGAATTCAATATACTCGATTATGGTTTTGCCAGTATCGACAACTATTTTATGCTGGCGCCCTGGGTTTTCCTTTTCCTGATCCCGGCCATTACCATGCGCTCATTTGCCGAGGAACATAAGGCCGGCACCATGGAAATGCTTCTTACAAAGCCGGTAACCGACCTTGAGATTATACTGGCCAAATACCTGGCCGGCGTGGTCCTGGTCCTGTTTTCGGTTTTACCGACCCTGATTTATTACGTTACCGTATATAAACTGGGTATGCCTCCCGGCAACCTCGACCAGGGCGGCACATGGGGTTCGTACATCGGTTTATTGTTCCTCGGGGCCGGGTTTGTGGCCATTGGGATTTTTGCATCTTCAATCTCAAATAACCAGATCGTTTCGTTCCTTATCGCCGTTTTCCTGTGTGGATTTATGTACACCGGTTTTGAGTTTATCTACGACTTATCCATATTCGGCGGGTTCGGACTCCTGGTCAGCCAGCTGGGGATAAACGCGCATTACACCGGTATGAGCCGCGGCGTTATCGATACCCGCGATGTATTGTATTTTCTCAGCCTGATCGCAATCTTCCTGATGCTTACCCGTTTCAGGCTCGAACGCCGTAAATGGTAACCCCCCGAAAAAGCACAGCCATGACAGAGAACAGGAAAAATATCAGGCGCAACAGTTTTACACAACTGGCCACAGGGTTAGCCATCATCGTATTGTTGAATATTATAGGCTCATTTGCCTTCTACAGGCTCGATCTTACCGCAGAGAAACGGTACACCCTCGCTCCTTCCACACGCAAAATGCTGAAGGAACTTAATGATATAGTGTATTTTAAGGTTTACCTCGAAGGCGAATTCCCGGCGGGTTTTAAACGTCTTCGTAACGAAACACGCGAAATGCTCAACCAGTTCCAGGCTTATTCCGATAACATACAATTCGAATTTATCGATCCAACCACGGGTAAAAGCAAATCGGAAATCGAGGCTATGTACAGCCAGCTGGCCAAAAGCGGGCTAAATGCCACCGACCTGCAGGTAAAGGAAGAAAACGGCCTGACCCGGAAAATTATTTTCCCGGGGGCCGTGGTTACGTACCGCGAAAAAGAAATGCCCCTCGACCTCCTGCTTACCCAGGTGGGCGTGCCACCCGACGAAGTGCTTAACAACTCCGTGCAGGCGCTGGAGTTCGGGCTCAGCAATGTGATAAGGAAACTTACAGTTGAGCAGAAACCGAAAATTGCTTTTATCGAAGGCCATGGAGAGCTCACTTCCGATTATACTGCCAGTATCGAATCGGCACTAAGCGAATATTATGAAGTTGAGCATGTAAGGATCAACGGGCGGTTATCGGCGCTCACCGAGAGGACCCCGAAAGCAAAAGATTCTACAGAGTATACCATTAAGAATAAGTACAAAGCAATTATTATTGCAAAGCCCGATTCCGCTTTCGCGAAAGATGAGCGTGATAAGTTTATTATAGACCAGTTTATAATGCGCGGAGGGAAGGTGCTGTGGCTTATCGACCCGGTGTATGCCGAAATGGATAGCCTGAAAAGCAAATCCGAAACTGTTGCGCTTACCAACGAGCTGAACCTCGACGATATGTTGTTTAACTACGGGGTCCGGTTAAACAGCAACCTTATCGTAGATATGAATTCCCTGCCGATCCCGGTTGTTATCGACCCGAAAGGCAACCAGAAAATGATCCCCTGGATCTTTTTCCCGGTACTTATTCCAACTTCAACAAATCCCATTGTACGCAACCTGAATGCCGTAAAAACTGAATTTGTAAGCAGCATTGATACCGTGGAGGCTCCGGGAATTAAGAAAACCGTGCTGTTATCCACATCTCGTTATTCGAGGGTGCTGAATACGCCGGTTGTTGTAAGCCTGAGTTTCCTTTACCAGCGGCCGGATGTCACCCAGTTCAATCAGCCTTACCAGCCAGTGGCTGTGTTGCTCGAAGGCGAGTTTGTTTCGCTGTTCCTGAACCGCGTTCCAATGGAAATCGCCAATGCACCCGAAGTTGGGTTTACAGGTAAAAGTTCAAATACGGCCATGATTGTAATTGCCGATGGTGATGTTATTAAAAACCAGCTGCAGCCGGGAACAATCAAACCTGCATCCTTGCCCCTGGGTTACGACAGGTATACCGGTCAGCAGTTCGGCAATAAGGATTTTATACTCAATGCTATGAACTACCTTTGCGACGATTCGGGATTGCTCTCGGTGCGTTCGCGCGAAGTTAAACTCCGCTCTCTCGATAAGGAAAGGGTTGAAGCCGAACGCTCCAAATGGCAGCTGGTCAATACCCTGGTTCCTATATTGCTTGTGCTGGTTTTTGCAGTAATACAGGGTTACCTGCGTAAAAGGAAATACACCCGGGTTATCTGACGAAGGAACAGGCACAATGGATTAATATAGGTTTGTAACAAGCCTAAATGACTTCCCAGCCCGCTCATTGTATAATAATAAACTGTACTAGTCAAAAAAGTAAAAAGTATATGAAAAAGAACAGGAAGTCGCTTATTATCCTGCTTATCCTGGCCGTTGTTGCAGCTTTAATGCTGTTCAGTAACCGCAACGGTGGTTTCAGGAAAAAGGACAATGTATTTGCTGTAACCGATACTTCCAATATTACAAAGTTCTTCCTGGCTGATAAAAGCAACAATTCGGTTAAACTCGAACGTTCGAAAAGCGGCAGGTGGATACTGAATGATAAATACGAGGTCAATCCTTCGATGATACAGATTATGCTGAGTACTTTCTGCGAGATTGATGTAAAAGCCCCGGTACCTAAATCGACCAGGAATACGATAATCCGGCTTTTGGCCGGCCAGGCAGTAAAAACCGAAATCTACCAGGAGGTATACAGGATAAATCTTTTTGGTAAAATTAAACTGTTCCCCCACGAAAAGCTAACCCGCACTTATTATGTGGGCGATGTTACCAGGGATAACAGCGGTACCTTTATGCTTATGGAAGGCGCCGAAGATCCGTATATCGTAAGTATCCCGGGTTTCAGGGGGTTCGTTTCGTCGCGTTATTCATCTTTTGAAGGCGACTGGCGGAGTCATGCCGCATTCAGCTCACGGGTTCCGGAAATCAATAGCCTTAGCGTTGTTTTTAACGAGGCCACTGCTAAATCGTTCAGGATTACTAACATCGATAACCACGTTTTTAAACTCGAATCGCTGATGGATGGGAGTAACATAGCGAATTTCGATACCACTAAAGTTGTACGGTACCTCAGTTTGTTCAGGAGCCTGAATTTCGAAAGTGTGCTCGATGAAATGACAACGAAAAAACGCGATTCGATACTTGCAACCCTTCCTACTAATGAGATTACTTTAACCGACAGGCTAGGCAAATCTCATACACTCAAAACCTGGAAGCGCAAAGCGGATTACAATGCAGTGGATATGTTCGGCAACCCGACCGAATGGGATGTGGAACGCATGTATGGCCTTGTTGATAATTCGGAATACATGGTGAGCCTCCAGTATTTTGTTTTCAATGATGTACTCCTGCCATTGCAGTATTTCCTTCCAGCAGGACCAGGCAAGAAATAAGTCTGCAACTTTTTGAGTCACCAGTCAGAGCAACCGGGGAATAGCTCTTTTTTGAACGACAGTTATTGTAAATAATCATGGATAATTTATTGAACAACAAGAGGGTATTGGTTACAGGCGGAGCAGGATTTATAGGTTCGGCACTTATCGAAACTTTGCTGGAACTGGGTAACGAAGTTGTTTGTCTTGATAATTTTGCAACCGGAAAACGCGCAAACCTGGCTGGTTTCACCGAAAATTCTGATTTTAGGTTGATCGAAGGCGATATCCGTAATCCTGACGATTGCCGCAAGGCTGCCGAAGGTGTAAACCTTGTCCTTCACCAGGCCGCGCTGGGTTCGGTTCCCCGCTCGGTGAAAGACCCGGTTACAACCAACGATGTAAACGGCGGAGGTTTCCTGAATATGATCATTGCCGCACGCGATGCAGGTGTGAAACGTTTTGTTTATGCGTCAAGTTCAGCTGTTTACGGCGATCACCCGGCATTGCCGAAACATGAGGAAAACACCGGGAACCCGCTTTCACCTTATGCGGTTACAAAAAAACTTAATGAGTTATACGCAAAGGTTTTTGGTGAACTTTACGGGATGGAAACCATTGGATTGCGCTATTTTAATGTTTTTGGCCGGCGCCAGGATCCCGAAGGCGAATATGCCGCTGTAATCCCGCGTTTTGTAAAAGCGCTTATTGAACACAGATCCCCGGTAATTTTTGGCGACGGGAGCCAGACCCGCGATTTTACCTACATCGAAAACGTGGTGCAGGCCAATCTCAGGGCAGCGTCAACTACGAATACTGAAGCTTATAACACCGCTTTCAATGTTGCCTGCGGCGAAAGGGTGACCTTAAATGAACTTTTCAGCTTTCTTCGCGGCGGGCTTGCTGATTTTGATCCCGGAATTGCCGGGATAAACCCCGTTTATACCGAATCGCGGAAAGGCGATATCCCACACTCGCTGGCGTCTATCGAAAAAACATCACAATTACTTGGGTATTCAACTGAATTTAATCTGCAACAAGGTTTGGCGCACTCGGTAAAGTGGTACTGGGAGCGCCTGAAGTAATCCTTACTCTTCAAATCAAAAAGAGAACCATTTCTGGTTCCCTCTCCCGTTTCAATCAAATCTAAAACCCGTATTTTACAACAAAATACCAACTGTCAGGCTTAAAGCCTTGGTACGGTAATCACCTGGCTGGCTGGCGATTTCGGATACTCCCATATCGTACCTGAGATCGAAACAGATATTCTTCTTCAGTATCGGGGCTTTCACTCCGATTCCCATGGTTGCGCCCCAGTCGGTGTTTTTGCTGTCGCTTACTTCTGCTACTGTGCCGCCTTCAGCATTGTTATCCGATACACGCGTTTTTGTATTCAATACAAAAGCGGCATAGGGTCCGGCGTTGATATAAAACTCCGTCCCCGCTTTGGCAAAAACCTGGTCATTCCTGTATTGAAACAGTACCGGAACTTGCAGGTAGTCGATAAGGAAATCGGTTTTCGCAGTTGTGTTTAATTCGGTGGTTTCGTTGCAACGGCCTTTACGCACATAGTTTACTTCGGGCTGTATGGCCAGTGATTTGTTCAGCGAAATGGTTGAGAATACGCCGGCAGTGTACGAAAACGTTACATTGTTATCGTTATACAGGTTGCCTTTGTCGGAAAGGGTAGTGGCTGCAACACCATTGCGGAAGCCAAAACTGGTTTGGGCGAAGGTTGCCGTTGTAATGAACATACATGCTGTTAATGCAATTAAAATTGAATTCCTGGTTTTCATGATCTTTAATTTTTAAATGGTTGTTTTGATTATTTTTTTTATTTCCAAATTGTCCTACTCGTAAGGCTTTTCGTTATCGCCCCGGCTTTTTCATGGGTTGCCGGAACCCTGTTTTTGTTTTAGCTTTTTGTGTTCTGTATCCATGTTTTAAAATTCCTAGTCCCATCCGCCTGAGGCGGATCAAATTCCAAGTCTGCCTTCACCTCCCACCTCTCACCTCCGACCTCCTAACTCCTAACCCCTCTTTCAACCCTATTCCTCATCTCCCTGAAAGGCAGTTTAAGCAGATCCATCCTCAGGCTTTCCGAATTATAAACCTGGTAGCCATAAGCAATGCATGCTGTTAAAAAGTAAACTCCTGCCTGTATCCAGAGCGATACAATTTCCCTGCTGGTCTCCGAAATGCTTGCACCGAGCGAATTCATCTTGATAAAGCCAAACATGGCATTCGATGAAGGGAATATCTCGCGAACCACAAGCCATACAGGACTGAAATTCGATAGCGGCCATATGATTCCCGACAGGAAAAGCAGTGGGATGGATGTAAAAAGATAGAGCATCATTGCACTTTCCCTGTTTTTGAAAACAACCGAAAGCGTTAAACCGAAAAATATGCTCGACAGTAAAAATGGGCTCATAAGCGCCATAATTCCCGTTAAGTTAGCCGAATGCGCATAACCGAACCACTGTGGGATCATACCAAGCATGTAAATGCACAGCAACGAATAAATGGTGAAATAGGCCGCCGTTTTTCCGGCTACCAGCCGCAAGGTGCCCATGCGCTTGCGGTACAGTGGGACTAGTGTACCGAAGGGATGGCGTTCGCGTGCAGTACCTGCCAGAATGCCGATTGCCAGTACAAGTGTCTGCTGTATGATCAAGATGAGGGCGGCAGGGATTCCATAGCTTGCAAATCCACCTGCCGAGTTGGCCATGACATTATCTACCAGTCTTATCGGCTCTGCGGTAACTTCAGCCTGCCGCTCCGTGAGGCCTTCGTTCATAAGGTTTGTCACCTGGATCTGTTTGCCGGTTTCGAGGGCAACGAAACTTGAACCTGTCATAAGTGCTTTGTAGTATAGGAAGAATTCCATATCCGCATAAGCCGAAACGGTAGTCTGTCGTTTCATTGCGATATCGGCACTGAAAGTTTCAGGAATCTCAACAATACCACGCACCTCGCGTTTCTTGAAAAGCTCGGTTGCCTCATTCATAGTCATGGTCTGGGCTGTTACTCTCAGGTCGGGAGTCGCATCAAGGTTGCGCGCAAACCTGCGGCTTTCCGCCGAATGCGATAAATCAACTACTGCTATGGGAAGATCGCTTACCACTTCCGGGTAATAGATAAATGAGTACAAAAGCGGGTAAACAAGGGGCACAGCAAAAATGATAACCATAACGCCTACATCCTTAAATATGAGCTGAAACTCGCGCATCCATATCCTCAGCATGCCGGCTAAACCTTCCCTGATCTGTGCCGATATTTTTAAATTCCTGTTTTCCATTGCATTTTTTTGTTTTGATATCTTCTTATCGTCATAATACCTAGCTGATGTCAGGCGGTATTTCTGTTCAGGATTTATGTACTCTCTCGATAAAATTCTGGTAAATCAGTGCTGATTTTAACCTGGCAATAACGGTGAGCGGCAACAGCATAAAAAGCAGAAGGAATGCATAGGAGAGGATTGAGTATCTTAGCTCAAATCCCGCAAGTACCTGGCTTTGGAATATGTGCATAAAGTGCCGCACTGGGAAACCGCTTGCCCAATACTGGAATACCGGGGGCATGGCTTCGATAGGGAACGAAAACCCGCAGAGTGTAAGTGCAAGAATACCATAGAATGCCGACAGGTTAAGTGCATGGCGCATCAGCGGCAATAATCCGATGCAAAATACTCCGATGGCCTGGTATGCCAGCACAAAAAGCAACGAACTCAGCATCAGCCATCCTGCACTGGTGTGAACAGGGACCTGCATTACCCTGTACATCATGAAATTCTGGAACATCATTAAAATGAAGAAAATGACCGTGTAGGGCAGAAGTTTACCAGTAAGAGCTGTAACAATGGATTTACCGGAAGTTTGAAGCCATTCGCGCGATGTACGTTCCTTGATTTCGATTCCAATGCTGTATACCGTCATGAGCAGGATGAAAAGCTGGAGCATAATCGGCAGAACGATCGTCGAAATATAAACTGAGTAGTTTGATGTAGGATTGAACAGCTGGTGGGTATTAAGCTGCACCGGCTGCACCTGGGCCATAATCAGGTCTTCAGGCTGACCCATAGCTTCACGTTTCTGTATATTGATTGCTGAGGATAAGGTGTGAAGAATAAGCGTTAAATCGTTTTGCATCAATCCACCTGCAATCAGGAGACCGTTTTGATAATAATAGCTTACAACCGGTTGCTTCGATGACAATATATCAGCCTGCATGTTCTTTGGCAAAACTACAAAACCGTAGATAGAACCCGAGCGCAATTGCGACATGGCTTCACTTTCCGATTGCAGGTTCATAGTTACCATGCTTAATGGTGTTACATCAATATTGCGTGTGATTATACGTGATGTGGTAGTTTGATCCAGGTCAACAATTGCAATAGGCATCTTAGTCGGGACCCCTTCTTTGAAAAGGGAACCGAAAAACAGTATTGTAAGGACCGGGAAAACAAGTATTGCAAGTAAATACAGCGAACGCGAAGTCATCCTGTTGCATTCCCGTTTTGCAACTTCCCGGATATTTATGAATATTGATTTCATGGGTTTTATTATGAACTTGTTGATGTTTTAGCGACAAAATTTACCTGAAGCAGAAAGCCGGAACACCGGAGTCCCCTTTGTGCTGCTGACTTTATTTTGGTGTGATCCGGATTTTATTCTCATGATTCTTTCCCTCATTACACTTTCTTTCCCTGATTTTTATCTACTTGCTATCTCTGTCCTTCTACGACTTCTATCATTATCCTTTATCCATCTTCCACCTTCCACCCTCCATCCTCTGACTTCCGGCTTCCGACTTCCGGCTTCCGACCTCCGACCTCCGACTTCTGTCCTCTCACTTCTCACCTCCCACATCCCAAATCCGACATCCGACATCCCGCCTACTTCATCCCTTCATAATTCACCATCAAACTCATTCCCGGGCGCAGCCCGTCAACCGGAGTCACCGGCACCGCGCGTACTTCGAATGATTTAACATCGAAACCACCGTTGTTTTTTGTTGCCTTAAAAGTGGCATAACTGGCCATGGCTTTAATGTAGTTTACTTTCATCTTTACGGTTTTATTCCCAAGTGCCGGAACAGTTGCTTCAAATTCTTTCCCGGTCCTGATGCCGGGCAGCAAATCTTCACGAATATTGAACACAACCCACATATCGCTGAGGTTAACAATATTCATAATAGGAGCGCCTGATCCAACCAGTTCACCCAGCTTCGGGAAGATGTCGGATACCTCGCCGCTGATAGGCGAAAGAAGCATAGTTTCCGATATATAGGATTCTACCTCCGAAACTGCTCCTTTAGCGCGGTTCACCAAAGCGGCGGCAGCCATTTTGTCTTCATTTTCAGCGCCGTTCAGGGCCATATCGTATTGCGATTTTGCTGCTTTGGCAGTTGCCACTGCAGCCTGGTAATTTGCTTCGGCTTCATCGCGTTTTTGGGCAGGAACTACTCCATCGGTGTACATGTTTTGCACCCGGTTAAATGTTTTTTCAGCCAGTCGTACTCCAACTTCAGCTTTCTGCCACATCTCGTAGGCTCCGGCAATCTGTTCGGCACGGGCGCCTTTATTTGCTTTCTGATTTTGTGCATTGGCGGCATCTTCGGCAGAGGTGGCCTGCATCAGTTTTGCATTCAGTTCGGGACTGCTTAGTACAACCAGGGTGTCCCCTTTATTTACTTTCATTCCTTCGGTGAACATGAATTTTTCGATACGTCCGGGTACTTTCCCCGATACGCGCACTTCGTTTGCTTCGGCCTGCCCCTGGAGCATAATGGGTTGAGGCTTTAATACGATCCAGCCAATAAAACTTACTGCAGCTATTACTAAAAGTAAGGTCAGAAAAGCGATCAGGAGCCCGGAATGTTTTTTATTAATGGTTTTCATTGTGTTAAATATTTGAGTTTTCTACTGTTTATTTTAAAGTCTTATTTACCGGATATTGGAGAGTACCAGGTCGCCGGTAGCTTTATAGCAGTCGATCGCTGTCTGCCTCTGGGTAAAAACCGCCTGCAGGTATTCGAGTTCAGCATTCTGCATTTCGCTTTCAGCGCCCAGGCGCTCGGTTATATTTATCATACCCTGGTTGTATGATTTTACAGACAGGTCGAGGGCCATGCGGGCGGCTTTAAGCTGTTTCTCTTTATAGGCGACCTGCGAAATGGCTGCCTGGTAATTGGTCTTTACCCTGGTTTCGTTCAGTTCGAGAAGTTCTTTTGCTTCGTCCCTGGCATTTTCGGCTTTTTTAACTTCAAGAGCTGTCTGCCTCACTTTTGACGCTCCCCCTGAGCGATCGAAAAGCTCCCACTTAAATCCAACTCCGGCCATCAGGGTTGGTCCTAACCCGATGTTATGGATATTCATATCCATTGCAACCGGTGCATTGAAATCGGCATCGGCACCGAAAATATTATCGTAACGCGCTGACACCTGAGCCTGGACTTTAGGCAGGTAATGCGATTTTTCGGCCTGAAGCATAAATTTCTGAGCTTCAACTCCTGCATCCAGTGCCCGCAGTTCTGCTCTTTTACTCACATCCGAACTCGTATCGGCATAAATCAGCAAACCAAGTGAGGGACTCAGTGCATCAAATTGACCGGCAGGTTTTCCCGTTAATTGAGCAAGTTTCTGGTGTAACAGAGTTCTTTTACTTTCATATTCCGATACTTTTGCCTGCAGGTAGGCATCTGCAACAGCAATTTTCAGTGTGTCGAACGAGGTTGCAAATCCATTGTTCAAAGCAGAGGTTGCATATTTTTTTTCGGCGGCCAGGCGCCTGGCTGATTCGTCGAGCACAAGTTTCGACTGGTTAAGCAATGCAAGCTGATCGTAATACATAATCACTTCGCTGATTACGTCTGATGTACATTTATCGGTCATGGCATCCTGGGCCTTAATTTTCTCGGTTAGCGCTTTCGAAACATTAGGTACCTGGCCTCCGCTGAAAAGCAGCATTTTTGCAGTAGCATCTATACCGAAATAATTGCCATACATCATTCCATCCATATTCTTACTAACCGATGGGAGTTGCATTCCCTGCTGAACCATTAGCTGCTGCAGTTTGGTAATTTCACTGCTTAGCCCGGCCATAGTCGGGAACATAACCGGGAAAGCAGGATTCTTCATAAACTCCTGCAACTGGCTGAGACTTTCAAACCCATCAATTTCACCAATGTTTGAGTTTACTGTTGTGTAACCAAACATGTATTTCCCTCCGAGTTCAACTTTTGGAAGGTATGCTGAGCGGACAGCGGTTTTCTGCTCCTGGGTTATCTGCCTGTCGATCGTTTTTTCGGTCACTTTGTGGTCCCTGTTCACCGAAAGGTTGATAAGTTCCTTTAATTCGGGCGAAACCACCAGCGACTGAGCATTTACAATACAGGTTGTGG
>CAISRK010000312.1 GCA_903887815.1 uncultured Bacteroidales bacterium
CTTTACCAAAGCGTTTTTTCTGCAGATCCTTGGCTTCTTTTTCTTTTTTAACTATGTCATCTTCCCTTTTCTTTTTCATATCCTCGGGAAGCAATACAGATTCATTCTGGAAACTCTTATACATCTTATCCACCTCGGCAAATTTCGTTTCTATCTCTTTCTGCCATTGTGCTGAAAGCTCATCAAGCTGGTTCTGGGCATCAGCATAATCGGGAATATTTTCGAGTATGTAATCGGTATTTACAAAGGCGTACTTCTGTGCCGAAGCGCCAAAACCAAATGTGCAAAGTATTGCAGCAAGTAGGATTATTTTTTTCATAGTACCTCCTGTTGTTTGAATATGGAGTATTAAGTTAGTTATTTCGATTGATTGCAAAAAACTTGCCAAACCATTTAATCGATCGAAGAATTAATTGAAAAATGGAACTGCCCCTTGTTTGCATTAGGTGCTCCTGGTATAGGATCGAATCCATAACCCCAGTCGAGTCCGAGCAATCCGAACATCGGCAGGAACACTCTCACCCCTACCCCGGCTGAACGGCGCACGTCGAACGGGTTGTAATCGGCAAATTTTGCCCAGTCGTTACCCGCTTCAACAAATACAAATCCGAATATAGTCGAGTTGGGATTAAGCGATAAGGGGTAACGAAGTTCGAGGGTACTTTTATTGAAGACGGTTCCTCCCGCCGGACGCGAAACCACTCCGTAGTAAGGAGTCATACTTTCGTTTGTATATCCCCTGAATCCAACAAGCTGGCGGCCGTCGATTGCCGAGTAGCCCGACATTCCGTCGCCACCCATAAAATACCGGTTGAATGGTGTAATTTCGATATCGTTACTGTATTTCCCAAGGAAGGCTACTTTCACACGTGCCATAAGCACAAGGTCGCCAACCACCTGCTGGTAGAAAGCACCGCTCATTTTCCATTGATGGAACTCTATGAGGCGGTATTTATCATCCTGACTCTTGGCTGAAAACCAATTGGGAGCAAGAAGCGAGTAAGGCGGGGTGAGTTCGAGCGAAAGATTAAGTTCCGACCCTGCACGAGGGTATATCTGAGCATCGGTTGAATACCTGCCTAAGGCTACCTGGTAGGAATAACTTTGGTATAAGCCGTCCTGGGCTTTCCCGAAAAGCACGTAATTATCGAGCCTGTAGTGTTGAAAGTTTATAGTCTGCGAAAGGTTAAAATAGTTATCGGGCCAGCTAAGTCTGCGGCTGAAAGCAAAAGATAAACCGGTAATATTATATGCGTAGTACGAAGCACTTGTTTTCGAAAGTCCGTTATTAAATGCCGAAACATAGGTCGAAACACTCAGCTGGTTCGGTTTTTTACCTCCCAGCCAGGGTTCGGTGAACGATGCACTTGCACTAAGGTATCCTTTCCCGTATGATTGAAGACGCAGGGATAATTTCTGTCCATCGCCCGAAGGAATTGGTTTCCATGCATCCTTTTTTAGGAAATTGCGTGCCGAGAAATTGTTAAACGAAACTCCTAAGGTACCAATAAGCCTTCCGTATCCCCAGCCGCCCGAAAGTTCAAGCTGATCCGATGATGTTTCCTCAACTTTATAGGCCACATCCACGGTTCCGGCCGTTGGGTCGATATTAGGTGTAGTGATGTCGAGTTTTTCCTGGTCGAAATATTTAAGCTGCGTTAGCGAAGTACGACTGCGCAAAATATCAGAGCGGCTGAAAAGCTGACCGGGTCTTGAATACAATTCCCTCATGATAACATGATCGTTGGTTCGGGTATTCCCCGATACTTTAACCCTGCTCACACTCATTTGTTTGCCTTCGCGTATACGGATCTGCAGGTCGATTGAGTCGTTTTCGGCACTCATTTCGATAGGTTCAATAGAGCACATCAGGTAGCCGTCATCCACAAAAAGGCTCATCAGGTCGATGCCATTCGGGTTAAACTGTAATGAAGACTCGAGCTGATCCTGGTTGTAGATATCACCTTTCCGGATACCAAGCAGGAGACCAAGCTCTGTGGACGTAAATTTATTATTCCCAACAAATGAAATATTACGGTAATAATATTTATGCCCTTCGTAAACCTTGAGATCGATGGCTATGGCATTGCGCCCCGATTTATAAATCGAATCCTTCAAAAGTGTTGCATCGCGGTATCCATTTTCGTAAAATTTCTTGACCAACGCCAGTTTATCCTCTTCGAAATCTTTTTCAATAAATTTGGATGGCTTAAACACCCTGAATTTCAGGTTCGCATTGGCAATATTATTTAATTCCGTTTTATAGGTTTTGAAATTTGCAGTAAACAAGTGCTGGAAAAATCCGAAAAATGTTTCCTGCACAGCAAATAAAGGCTTGTAAGAGCCTTTTTCTTTTGTCTTCTTTAATGCCGATTTCAAGGTGAGTTCGCTAACTTCCTTATTGCCGACTATATTGATTTTATCAATTTTAACTTTGCCGCCTTTTTTAATATCAATATTCAGGGCAACGTTGTTAATGAGGTTGGTATCTTTAACCTGTGTAATTTTCACGCTTGCATCAAAATATCCTTTGCCAACATAGTGCTTGATAATTGTATTCCGCACACGGTTAATAAGGTTGTCGGTAACAACATCGCCCCTCGATATCTTCACTTTATCGCGTAAATCGTCGGCTTCGCCTTTCCGCACCCCGTTGAAACTGAATTTCGACATACGAGGACGTTCTGTAAGGCGAATATCAAGAAATATCTGGTCGTCCTGCACGCGGGTGGCTACAATTTTAACATCCTCAAAAAGTCCCTGCTGCCAAAGTTTATCCATAGCGGAATGAAATTTTTCGCCCGGAACATCAACTTTATCACCAACCTGTAATCCTGATAATGAAATCAATACGGAACTATTGAGGTATTGTACACCGGTAACGGTAATACCTCCGATAGTATATTTTTTCGGAAGGTTGTAATTTAAATCCGGAACTTCATCACCAATCGAGATTTGTGCCAAAGCAGGCATGGAGAGGATGGAAAGTAGTATAGAAAGAAAAGTTAAGCGCCTCAGTGTCATCCCTTGCAATTTATAATTTGTTCACTTGTTTTACCAAACCGCCTCTCGCGATGCTGGAAATCAATAATAGCTTCGTATAGGTCCTCTTTTCGGAAATCAGGCCATAATTTTGATGAGAAAAACAATTCGGTATATGCCGTTTGCCACATAAGAAAATTGCTTGTTCGGTATTCGCCGCTGGTACGGATCAATAATTCAGGATCAGGAAGATCGGGTGCATTCATGCATGATGACACTAATTTTTCGTTAATCTCATCAGGGTTTAATTCCCCGTTTTTAACCTTACCGGCTATCTTTCGCATAGCATCCACAATTTCCCAACGGCCACTGTAACTCAATGCAAGGAAAAGATCCATACGGGAGTTTCCCGATGTTTTTTCCATAGCTTCTTCAAGTTCCAGTTTTACCTCCGGATTCAGGCTTTCGAGGTTACCTATTGCTCTCAACCTGATATTGTTGTCGTTAAGGGTTTTAATTTCATTATTTATTGTAACAACGAGTAAATGCATCAGGGCATCAACTTCTTGCTTCGGACGGTTCCAGTTTTCGGTCGAAAACGCATACAAAGTAACAAATTTAACCCCCAGTTCCGCAGCTGCTTCGGCGGTTTCGCGTACAGCCTGGACTCCGTTGTTATGCCCGAAAACTCTTTCCTCGCCACGCTGCTGCGCCCATCTGCCGTTGCCATCCATAATAATGGCAATATGCTTTGGCAGGCGGGTTTTATCAATTGCGCCGATCAGTTCCAGGTTCTCGTTCATTTCCGACAAATTTAGGCTTTTGTGGTTTACCGCAGAGGCCCCTTTTGTTAATTATTCTTAATGTGTAAGTTACAGTCTGCTATAAAGCAAATTGTTAATGTCCTTCACGTTGATGATCGAGGCAACGCTCCTTTTTTAGCATCCGTATTTTTACCGTTACCTGAACCAGGGCAAATGCATACCAATCGGTGTCGCGCGAGTTACCACGCTGCATTCCCGACTGGTGCGAAAGATTGGGATCCGAAGCCAGGTATTCTGTTTTAGCAGCATTTGGAGCACTCAATGTATCAGCATTAAAGTAATAAGTAGTACTTACGTCATCGAGGTAATCGGTTGTTGTTTTGCGTAAGCCCCACTCTGCACCAACTCCGATAAGTTTGCTAACACTATATTTAACCCCCAGCCCAAGAGGGTAACTTATGGCATAGAGATTATATGGATTGCGGTCGGGAACTATTCCTTCGCCTTCAGTTTTCAACGGCTTAAGAGCCACAAAATTGCCGCCAACTGTGCCAAATGGTTCGAACATAAAAAAATTAATTCCACCGAAAATGTATGGCGTTATGCGGTGATACTTACTTCCCACAAAGTAATCGAAAAAATTGATCTCCAGTTGCGTCCCAACTTCAGTTATTGTTGATTCAAAATTAAGATTCCGGGTCGGGTTAACATTACTTACAGCATCGTCGCCGGCAACTTTACCATAAATTCCATGAAACCTGATCCCCACCCGTGTATTAATATTATACCTGTACATTACACCATAAGCTGCTTTTGGCATCCTGAACGGAGTGGCGGGATTCAGGTCGCCAATATAATAGCCGGCGCCGCCCAATATACCTAAATCACCCGATCGCTGCGAATAGGCAAACGGCATGAAAAACGCCAGAAGAACAATGATTATACAGGTTTTTCGCATAATTTTTTGAGCGTGCAAAGGTAGTATTAATATTGATTCGGAGCGCATAGAATGGAGACTGGGTTATTTGAAATTGGGGCGGTCGGGTAAAGGTTGTTATTCAATTTAAATTCTTGATTACGACTCGACAGGCCCTTTTTAAAAAGCCTTAATAGTTAACAAGCCGGTAGTAATATGCATGCTACCCATAGTAATAAGAAGGAAAGGCTTCTGAATAAGAAAAGCGGGAATAGAAAAACAGTAATTGTTGTCCGCCAGGCAACCAGAATTAATTCCTAATATCGGATCCCCAATTAAGTTTGGCACGTATTGTAGAAAAAAAGTTGTCATCAAATCGCTCAACCAGGTTGATCTCAAATCCTGCTTTCCCCACAACCAGTTCATCTTCAGGAGTTATAATGACCGATTGCGAATCGAGCCCGACAAGGGCCTGGTGATCGCGGCTTTCAACCCGAATACGAACTAAGCTGCTGTCAGGAATAACGACGGGACGTACCGATAAATTGTGCGGCGCAATGGGTGTGATCAGAAAATTACTGGAGTCGGGTGTGAGTATTGGCCCGCCACAACTAAGGGAATAGGCAGTAGAACCGGTTGGTGTGGCAATAATAATTCCGTCGGCCCAGTAGGAATGGAGTTTCTGGTCGTTAATCCACACATGGACAACCACCATGGATGAGTTTTCTTTTTTATTAATCGAGAGTTCATTAAAGGCATGGTTATACTCGGGAAACAAGCCGGCAGGTGACAAAAGGCTGATTAAGGTACGTTTGACAATACGGTAACGGCCGGCTAAAATATCGTCGGTAGCCGATATAATTTCGCTCCGCGGGATGCTCGAAAGGAATCCCATACGACCAAGATTGATACCAGCAATGGGTATAGCTGAGTCGCGCACCAGCCGAACTGCATGAAGCATGGTCCCGTCGCCACCTACAGATAAAAGCATATCCGCCTTGCCTTCGAGGTCTGCATGAGTGGTAAACTGCCTGATATTGTCGCTAAAAGTGATTTTGTCTTTTAGAAATTCGTGAAAGGGTTTCCAGATCAATAGCTGGCAACCACGATTTTCCAGTGTTTCGGCAAGCAGGTGAAAGTATCCCAGCTGATCGTTGTTAAATTCTTTTCCGAATAATGCAATTTTCACTTTGCTGGATTTTGTCAGGCAAATTAAAAACCTTTAGTCATACGATGCCCAAACGAATGTTAACTTCCCTTATTTAGTTCGTAAAGATATAGTTTTTACCTGTTTATTATACCGGATTCAAATATAGCAAAATTCAAAAAAATCCCGTGAGCCTAAAAAAGATGCAGGTGGCTATAGTTATCAGCTATTGCCGTATGAATTTTGCCTGGGTAATGCCGTCATCGCTACAAACCCTAAGAGTATAGAATCCAGGTGCCAGAGAGGATGTATTGATACCGGTTATATTTCCTGTACAAATTCCTTTTAAAACTGTTTTACCTGAAAAGTCGGAAATTTCATACAACACTTTATCATTCTGCAATCCTTTCAGATCAAGGTTTAATTCGTACCAGCAAGGGTTCGGGTAGATTTTTAAAGTCTCTGGTTTTTCAGTGGCTTTGTCCGTCCCTACCGTAACTCCGCTGATAGCCATTTCTTTTGCTGTTACTGAACTGGAAGTTGCGGTAATATTAATCCAGCCATAAAAAGTCTCGCCCGGGTAGTCCATCCTAAAACCAAGGTAACCCGAATGAAAATCACCGTAAACAGAATCATGATAAGGTGGGTAGTTAGCCTGGTAATAGACCAGGAAATTACAGATACTCCCGTTTCCACTCCAGTTCGCACCGGCTGAAATGGAATCACCGGCATCCAGCCGCTTCACATACGTAAAAGGACCGGTTTCGGATAGCATTTTAACTTTATCATTCAGTACAGCCACGCTTGACCATTGCTTGAAGTACCAACCGGGATAATATTGTGCAAAAACCGAAAAGGCAAGGTCGTTTAAGCCATTATGATCGATATCAAGCAGAAAGTGTTCACCGGAGTTAAACAACACCACCGATGAATCCGGCACAAGGTCAGCATAATGTAGGTTATTCCCCGAGGTTTGGCCTGCAAGGATAAAATTTTGTGCATGCCCGCATGTAAGAATTACAGAAAGCAGACTCAACAGAATAAGTACCTTTTGCATAAAGAATGAATTGGATAGGAATATTTAAACAGTTCGGGCAATTGCTGAAGAAAGATTACAGTCATAATTATTATATGGACAACGGTCAGACGTTCAGGTAGGTCATTAGCAGGTCATAACGGTCGCGGAGGTTATCAAAATAATCGCTTTCGAAAAACGAGGCTTTTATAGTGTAGTCGTACCTGAGGAAAGACTGTATCACAGGCTGAATATCAATTTTATTCAGTTTAAGCGTAAGTTCAACCCGAGTCGAATCGGCAGGTGATGAAACATACAGGCTCAGGATTTTTGCATCACTTTCTTCGACGATCTTCGAAACTTCGGTCATCGAGTAATCATTTACATTGGTTTCCAGAACCAGGATTCCGCCTGGATTATTCACTGCCGCCGTAACTGCCATTTTTTCCACCAGGCCGGCAAGTGTAATCAGACCGAGATAAGCTCCTTTTTCGTCGACAACAGGCAAAGTGGTAAGCTTGTAATCGGAAAACATTTTCATCACTTCATAAATATGCCTCGTCTCCAGTATCGATACGTTCTGTAACTGAAGCTGGTAGTTCCATATAGGCTCTTCGAATGTGCCGGCTGCATACACATCATCTTCCGAAATCAAACCCAGAAGCTGCGAATCGCTTATTACCGGTAGATGCGTCACCCTGAATTCGTCGAACCAATGCATGGCGATAAGCCCTGTATCAGATGCTTTTAAAGGCAGTATGTCGGTCGATATGAGGTCTTTTGCTGTCATACTTTAATTCATTCAATAATCGTGCCATCAGGAGGTTAAACCAATCGAGGTGTTTCGTAAATTTGCACCTATATAAAATAGCGATGACAAAGTTAAGCGTAAATATTAATAAAATTGCCACAATTCGTAATGCCAGGGGCGGAAATATACCCGACGTGCTGAAAGTGGCTATCGACTGCGAATTATTCGGTGCACAGGGTATCACGGTGCATCCCCGTCCCGACGAGCGTCATATCCGCTATAGTGATGTGTATGAGATTTACCCGCTCATTAAAACCGAATTCAACATTGAAGGCAACCCCTTAAAACGTTTCATCGACCTTGTACTTGAAGTAAAACCGACCCAGGTTACACTTGTCCCCGACGCTCTCGATGTCCTTACTTCAAATGCCGGATGGGATACCAAAAAGAACAAAACGTTTCTGAAAGAAATTGTCAGCGAGTTCAAATCGCATGGCATACGCACCTCCATATTTGTAGATCCGGATGTCGAAATGGTTGTTCATGCTGCCGAAACCGGTGCCGACCGAATCGAATTATACACCGAAGCCTACGCTGCCTTTTATACGGCAAACAGGGCTAAGGCCATTGCACCTTATGTGGAAGCCGCAAAAGCAGCAGCCCATAATGGATTAGGCATCAATGCCGGGCACGACCTCGACCTGAATAACCTCTGGTACCTGGTTCGTACTATACCCGAAATCATGGAAGTATCTATAGGTCACGCACTGGTCAGCGAAGCTCTATACCTTGGACTTGAAAAAACAATTCAATTGTACCTGCAGCAATTGCGGTAACCAAATTGCATGATATCATGAATTTAACCTGAAACCATTTGCATGAAAAAAACCATTTTCTTCCTGGCTTTAGCATTAATCAATGCTTTATGTACCCTGGCACAAACCATTGTTCAACCCAAACAAACCGAAGAGCGCAAAGGTTTGGTTTTTTTAAAGGGCGATGAAAAACCATTTACAGGTACTGTTGTAGCTTTGTTCGATTCGGGAATTAAACAGCTTGAAACTCCATACCTGAATGGCAAACAAAACGGTCTTGAAACCAGCTGGTACCCAAGCGGGAAACCCATGATGGAAATTACTTACCGCGATGGGGAATTTAACGGCCCTTACCGTTTTTATTACCTCGAAGGCGGCCTGGAGTATGAAAAAATATATGCCGGTGGCCTGATGAATGGCCTTTCGTCGCATTATTATCCCGACGGGAAAAAGGAATATGAAGGGAGTTATACCGATTGCCGCGAAACCGGAACCTGGACCTATTACCACCCTAATGGGCAGAAATTGAAAGAAGGCGGGTTTAAAGCCGGTTTCGAGGATGGGCTTTGGCAATTCTGGAACGAAGATGGCAAACTCACCAAAACTTTGGTATACCGGGAAGGCGAAATTATCGCCGAACGGGAAGTGAAGTAATCATTTTATTATGAAAACACTCAGCATTACTGCGGCGCTTTCATTTTTCGAATTGATTTCCTGTTCCCAGCAGGCAGCAAGAATGAATAAACAATGGAAAACCGGTCCCGGTAAATTCGATGGCCTATATGGAACTCCCGGTAAAAAATACATATACAGCGACTGGAATAGCTCCATATACCTCTCGGGCAGCCAGATGCCGAAGCCGGAAGTATTACTGAATACCTCCGCTCAAAAAATCAACGCTGCCGATTTTGGTATTATCCGTTCCCAAAAACTGATACTTGTTCCTACTTTTTCCTATAACAAAGTAGTGTGTTATAGCCTGCCGGATATCAGGCAATTATGTTGACAATACTAAATTATGAAACTATTTTACCGCGAATTCGGCACCGGGCAGCCGGTTGTAATACTGCATGGCCTTTTCGGGCAGAGCGACAACTGGGTTACAGTTGGAAGGCGCATTGCCGACCAGTTTCATGTGTATATTCCCGATCTGCGTAACCACGGGCAATCGCCGCACACGCCGGTTCACAGTTTCCCGGCCATGGCCGATGACCTTGCTGATTTTATTGAGGAACACGAGATTGAAAACCCGGTACTGATCGGCCATTCGATGGGAGGCAAAGTAGCTATGACCTATGCCCTCGAAAATCCTGACAAGGTAAAGAAACTGGCTATCATCGATATCAGTCCGCGGCGGTATCCCGAACGGGTAACTCATACCCAGGTTATCAGCCAGATGCTGAGTATCGACCTGGAAAAAATGAGAACAAGGACTGAAGTGGAAAAAATACTGGACTCTCAGATCACGGATAAGCGTGTGCAAATGTTTATCCTGAAAAATCTGTATTACAAACTTCATGGAAAACTTGCCTGGCGGCTTAACCTCGATGCCATAAACCAAAGCATGGACCAGTTGTTCGACAGCGTCAGCAGCACCAATCAATATGCCGGCCCGGTACTTTTTATCCGTGGCGGGAAATCCGATTATGTTCCCGATAGCGACCTGGCTCTTATATTAAGTATGTTCCCGCAAGCTCAGATAAAAACGATTTCCGGGGCATCGCACTGGGTTCATGCGGATGCCCCGGAAGAATTATGCTTTCTGCTGAGCAGTTTCCTGGAAAGAGATTGTATTTTCGGGCATTAAAAAGGTCTGAAAGCCCTGAGAACGGTCAAACTCCCTGGCTTTCAAACCTTACATTTTCAGCTTTTATATCTTACTCTTATGATATTTTTTTCAGGAAAACAATAAACACAAAACTCAAAATGGTAAAGGAGAACTGACAAGCTTACTTTTTCATTCTTAATTCAATGTTAAGTGTTTTATGTTTTAGTGTTCATGGCCTTAAAGGGACATACGTTAGTACCTTACAACATCAACCCTGGCAACTCCTGCCTGGAGATCAATCTTTATTTTATTGGCACTTGTTGCAAAATTCGGGGTCTGGTATTGTTGTTTCCCGATTTTGGTAAACCCTTTGAAATCCTTGCTCGACATAAACGTGTTGGAAATAATTTCACAACCTGCACTTTCGGGCACACGCAGTGTAATTGAGGCTGCACCAGCTTCCAGTTTCACTTCGCTTAGCGGCAGAAGCGCGCCTATTTTCAGATCAATATCCGAAGCACCACCCTGTATTTTCAGGTTCCGTGTTTTAAATCCTGAGAGGTCAAAATCAACTTCGGCAGCGCCTACGTTGAGGTCCATGTCCCAGATCGGGTTTGGATTCAGCTTCATGTTAACGTTGTTACGGATATTACCGTCGTTGAATTCGCCTTTTTCAAGCGAAAGCTCAATAGTAGTCAGGCTATCCTCAGCTTTTGCTGTCATCGAGTAATTTGCCTTATCATTATCGTGCTTAACCTCGATAAGTTTGGCGGTTGTATCTTTAATTACAAAATTACCTACTCCAATGTTGAGTTTGAGCTCTGCATATTTTGTAAGCGAATCGTAGTCTTCCGACATAACATTGTTTAAAACAGCAGTATTCCCGTCCTTGTTGTTATCATGGTCGTTGTCGTTCCATTCGAAATTCCAGTTATGTTTATCCTTTGGACCATACTGCTGCATCACAAAAAATGTGATAATAACGGTTAGCAACGAAAGTACCAGTTTGAGCCAGTCCTTAACCGGGATAAGCGAAATACCCCAGAGTATAAGAATAACAGGCCAGAGATACCACATGGAATGCCAGCTGAAATAGAGAACACCTGTGTTTTTGAGTATGAAAAGGACGCCTATTATCACCAGCAGGAGTCCCCAGAATATTTTACGGTAGCTCATAGTATTCGGTTTTAAAATGGTTTGCGAAGAAATTGAATTATTGAAAAGTGTAATGTTATTCGGATTTGTCGCTTTTATCGCTTTTACGCTCGGCAAAGCTGGTAGCAATTAATACACCGCCTAATACGACAAGCACAAGAGGCCAGAGATCACCGAAATTAATATTGGGGATGAACCTGTTGGCCAGGAATATCATTCCAAGTGCAATCAGGACCACACCCCCGATAAGACCATTCTTGTTTTCTTTTTTTACAGGAAAGCTGAAAGGCTCTGAAGGGCCGGCAGTATAGCCAGGGGTTGAATGGGCACCCGTATTATCGGCACCCGGGGTTTCGCCTGCACCCATATTCATTGTAAACGGGGTGATAGGCTCGAGCGGCAAAGCAATCCATAATATAAGGTAAACAATAGCACCTCCGCCACCGGCAAAAGCTATAATTACAAATAACAAACGGATGATTATGGGATCAATGTCGAAATATTCGGCTATTCCGCCTGCAACACCTCCGAATACCTTGCTCTTAGCTGAACGATACAAACGTTTAGTGGTTTCCATGATTTTTAAGCTTTAAAGTTTTTGTTGTTTAAGCATGTGACGCATGGTTTCAGCTCAGGTTACACAGCAAAGGAAGATTTATTGGTACTTTTTATGAAAAACCAGTATAATAATGCAGAAAAGATACGTTTTCTTGCAATAATGGCTTGAATTATCAAATCCGGGATCCAAACTTCAGTATGAAATTTACAACCCCCACTGGCAATTTGATATGGGGTTGATATTGGGGAATTCATTGGCTGGGTATGACATTGATACAATCAGCCATAAAGCCATACTTTATCTATGCTTCGGACTCATCGGCCAAATCCTCGGGATCTGGTTTCGGGGTAACCCGCTTGGCTACCAATATACTGATCTCGTAAAGGCTGTATAAAGGAATAGTTACCATCATCTGGCTGAAAACATCAGGAGGAGTAATGATAGCTGCTACGATAAGAATTATAACGAAAGAATATTTACGGTTTTTCTTCAGGAATTCAGGACTGATAATTCCTATTTTTGCAAGCACATAAACCACTACCGGCAGTTCGAAAACCAACCCGACCGACAAAATTGTGGATGTTACAGTACTTATATATGACGACAAGGATATCTGGTTCGAAACCATCGAACTCACCTGGTATGTGCCCAGGAAGTTGAGTGTCCATGGAACCATAAAAAAGTAGCTGAAAGCAATTCCAAGCATAAAAAGGAAGGTCATAATAAAAACTGCCTTGCGGGCAATACTGCGCTCCTTTTCATATAATGCCGGCATAATGAACTGCCATAACTGGAATATAATAATTGGGGCTGAAAGTATCAATCCGGCGAACATGGACACCGTCATATCAGTCATAAACTGGCCAGAAATGTTAAAACTGATCAGTTTTAACTCCATAGGCGGCAAACACAAGGTTTTTACATGAATTAATTCGCCCAGTTTACAAAGCCATCGGTAGGTTATAAAGTCGGAATTTTTAGGGGCAAGCAGAATGGAGTCGAAAATATATTTGCTGTTGATAAAGGCAATTACAGTCATAACCAACCATGCAAAGGCCATGCGGAACAACCTTTTGCGAAGTTCAATAAGATGATCCCAAAAGGTCATTTCCTTTCCGGAACCATCTTCAGGATTGTCGGTTTTCTGTTTAAATAGAGCTGCCAAGGGAAAAATTATAAGTGGCAAATTTAGTGATTATTAATTCATGACCGAAAGTGAATTTTTAATCAAATGAATCCGGCATAGTTTGACTCAAAAAAAATCGAATTCCATGCCCCGGATTCATCAGTGAGAAACCGATTTTCCTTGCCTGAACTATTTCCGCATCTAACTCCCAGGAAAATAGGTTCTTTTATATTCCGCAGCCAAGTGGAATGATTCTTTATCTTTGGCCGGATTTTACACTTAATTACTTCGATAATGAAACTATTAAAGCTTTTCACTCTCACACTAACCTGCTTCATGCTGCAACTTCACGGAATCTATGCGTGCACTATTATTGTTGCCGGGAAAAAAGCAACTGCCGATGGTTCTGTCATGATTTCTCATACCGATGCCGGGCAGGATTCAAGAATATTCCGCGTACCTGCATTAAACTTCAAACCAGGTGAAAAAGCTCCGGTTTACTGGGGAATACAGGATGCTGAAAGACCCCTGAACGACGACGGGAAAATTATCGGATATATACCGCAGGTAACAAAAACCTACGCATATTTCCAGTCGGCATATTCACACATTAATGAATACCAGCTTGGCATTGCCGAAAGTACAACTTCGCAGCGGGATGAACTTTTTGTTACACTGGAAACAGGAAAACAAATCATGACCATTGAACAGGCTATGATTTTTGCTTTGCAGCGTTACAAAAATGCCCGCGAAGCCACCCAATTTATTGGCAACCTAATGACAAAATACGGTTTTCTGCCATCGACAGGTGACGGATCCGAAACCCTTGTGATTGCCGATACCGAAGAAGCATGGGTGTTTGAGGTTTTCAGCGCAGGACCCGGTTGGACTCCCGAAAGCAACAAGCCCGGTGCTGTGTGGGCTGCCCAGCGCATGGGCGACGACCAGGCTGCCATGATCCCAAACTGGAGCATTATTAAAGAAATAAATACTGCCGATACCAAAAACTTCATGGTGTCAGCCAACTACATGCAGGATGCTATCGACCGTGGCTGGTACAATCCCAATTCCGGCAAACCCTTCATCTGGCAGGATATTTATACGCCCTTACCCGAAGAATATGCTACAAGCCGGTTCTGGTTGTTTTACCAAACCTTTACCCCCAACCTGAAAAAATGGCCGGATCGTTTCCTCGATCCGTCAAACCCGTTCAAAGGAATGCAGCCCTATTACCAGGTTGTTGAACCACTTTCATTATACCCGTTCTCGGCAGCACCTGAGAAAAAAATCTCTGTTCAGGACCTTATTGCTTTCCAGCGTTCAACTTTCGAAGGAACCATTTATGATATGACTTCCTATCCCGAATGGCTTGTTCCCGATGGAAAAGGCAATTACGTTAAAAGCCCGCTTGCAACCCCTTTCCCGGGAAGCGATATGCGCAAACTCATCAAACAAACCTATCGTCGGCCGGTAGCCCGCCACCGCGGACATTACGGCATGGTAATACAGTTGAGAGGTTGGTTACCCAACGAAATAGGAGGAGTGTACTGGGTTTATCTCGATAATCCTTATTTCAGCCCTTATGTACCAATTTATGCCGGAAATCTTTCGGTGGCTGAAACCTATAATCTATACGACCCTAATAAATACGACGAAAAATCAGCCCGTTGGGCTATAGATTTTGTCGATAACCTGGCTAACCTGAAATTTCAACTCATCAGCAAGGATGTTCAGGATGTCCGAAATCCTTTCGAAAGTGAGATTTTTGCCAAACAAGCCCAGGTTGAAGATGAGGCCATGAAGCTTTATAAAAAGGATCCGGCCGAAGCCCAGGCTTACCTTACCGGGTATAGTAATACCTTAATGAATAAGGTGACTGAAATGTATCTCGGACTGCGTAATTCGATTATTACTAAATATACAAATAACCACGAGTAAATCGGACCGGTTGATTCCCAAAAGGGAAATAGAACAGTAAGACTGACACTCTATTGAAATTATTTCTTCTGCAGCTCGTTTAGCTTTTACTGATTTTTATTATGTATTAATCTGTTCTTTCACTCTGAGGAATTCCTTTGGACTAAAAACCAGGATCGTTTAGTTCATGGAACCGGTCAGGATCGATATGCTTATGGAAATTAAAAGCTATTGAAATTTCATGAGCGCCCCCTGACTTTGATCCGAGTTTCGAAACTGTGTAATCATAGCTGTATCCGATTTTATATCCCTTTCGTTGAATACCCAGCAGCACGATTATTGCGTCAGGATTCTCAAAGTTGTTCCTGAACCATAACCCGCCGACAAACGGGTACATATTTATATACATTCCGGCGTTCAACTGGTGGAATTTCCATTGCTGTACATATACGATATTTGGTGATATAGAGAAATTCCTAAGGTCTTCGCCTGCCATACCCTGGAAAAAGTCGAACAACACACCTGAATGAATGGTCCATCGCATATGAAGCCTGGTTTCGCCTCCATCGTAAAAGGCTATGTCGGGCCGTGAAAGGTGGTCGGCAGCAACGCCAAAATAAAAACTTTCTTTATATCCCCCTAATATTCCGGCACCGAAATCCGCATTTCCGATATTCAGTTTGGTTGGCATGGTCTCCATGGTCGGATCAATCTCACCGGTATATACGTTAATCTGGTCACCAAAAACCAGCTTGTTCCAATCAAGCCTGTACTGGCAATAACCTGCTTTAACAGCAGCATTAAGCACTACATAGCGTGAAGCCTGCCAGCGGTAAGAGTAAATACCGCTTGCGCTGAATCGGTTGTAAATTCCTCCGCCTCCGATATCAGAGTTTACCATAACGCCGAGTCCCCCGCCAAGTTTATCGTACTGCTGGTCCCAGGTAGCACTGTAACTAACGTAACCTTTGTTAGCTTCGGGCCATTGGTTGCGGTAATTCACCGTTACACGGTTACAGAGCTTACCTCCGGCCAGGGCAGGGTTAAGGTATAAGGGGTTGGCATAGAACTGTGAATAAACCACATCCTGTGCATTGGCCCTGATATTCAGAATCAGGAGGAGAACGAGAATTTTTGTTCCTGTTTTCATGGCATTTAACTATTTAAGAAGCATTACACTTCCGCGTTGCGGTGATTTTTGTATGAAATTGAATGTTGGAGGAGCACTGAAACTAATGATCCAGGTATACTGATCAGGCGGACAAAGTTTACCCTTGTATGTTCCGTCCCAACCTTTATTTATGTTGTTCGAAGTAAATAACTCCTCGCCCCATTTGTTAAACACCGACATCCTGAAATTAATATCCAGGTCGAGGTGATGCTTAGCAAGGAATACATCATTGAGCCCGTCGCCATTAGGTGTAAATGCATTTGGCATCCATATCAGCAGTTCGCACGGGCGCAGGAATGCCGAGTCGCTACCCTGACATCCGTTATTGTCGGTAACTACTACCCAGTAGAGACCTTCGTCAATTACAATCTGTTTAGGCTCTGTTGTTCCATCCTGCCACAGGTAGTTGGTATAACCCGGCCCGGCATTGAGTTCAATTACCTGTTCCGAACACAGAGTATCATTGTCGGCCAGATCGACAACAGGGTTAAGATGTACAATCAAATCGACTTTTTCTGTTTTGGCACAACCTGTTCGGTCGATACCTGTAACTTGGTATTCACCTGAATCAGCTATCTGAAGTGGGCCAAGATTCCATTTTTCGCCAAGATGTGTTTCAGTTCCAGGACCAACCCAGGAGTACCTCAGAATCTGGCCTGTTAATGATCCTGCACCTAGTTCAAGAGGAGTATTTTCACAATATTCACCGCTTCCGGTTGTGAACATTTGTGGCAACGGCCTTATAAGAATCTGGCCTTGTGTATAAATTGTCGGAATTTCGTAACCAGATGAGGTATAAATTACACAATTCAGCAGGTTCCACATTAGTTTGGCCTCGCCTTCGGTTATACCCTGGAAATTAAGCATAAACAAAAGATCGTCATTCATAAGCGAAACCGAATCATTCGCAGTGAATGTAATCCGCAAGGTTCCATCCGGTATAATGGATACCGAGATATTGCCACTATTTAAAGTATTGTTTAATTGCGATAACCCATTATACACCAAAATAGATGTATCATATTTCATTTCGATTGTGAATGATGATACATTCGTAAAGTTGTATGCAACAACAGGTATTGTAACCGGGATGCTGACACAACTGATCTGTTCGCCGGCTGCAATCTCAATTTCTCCGACAACAATATTCAAAATCACAAACTCCCTCGATGTAATACACCCATTGGCATCCTTAACCCATGCAGTGTAATTACCGGCCAGCAGATCTGAATATTCCCGCTGTGCCTGCCAATCGGTTCCGTTCAGCGAATAGGTTAACGGAACAGCCAATCCTTCAGCTATTATTTCAGCATGCCCGTTAGCGAATCCGTTAGTAGAATTTAAGGTTATTATATCAATAATTGAAGGGCTGGTTACAGTTATTTGTATCGATGTTGCCAGAGCACACTGGCCGGTATCCGGAGTAAAGGTGTACGAAACAGTACCATTGGTATTAGTTAAAATTACTGCAGGTGTCCAGGTTCCATGAACTCCGTCTGCAGAGGTGTCAGGCAACGAAGGCGGAACACTGTTCAGACATAACGGGCCGATTGGAGCAAATACCGGTGTAAGTTTATCCGTTATTTCAACCACAATGGTTGCAGTATTTGCACATTGTCCCGGGGTTGGGGTAAAAGTATATATACGTGTGCCAATTACAGAAGTACTTATACCGGCCGGCATCCAGGTACCGCTAATACCGTTAATCGATGTGGCTGGCAGAGCGGTTGGGACACTGTTCTGGCAGAATGGGCCTGCTGTATTAAATACCGGGTTGATTTTATCGGTAATGGTTATCCCGATTATGGCAGCAGCAGCACATTGTCCGGCTCCCGGTGTAAACGTGTAAGTAAATGTACCGGTTATTGATGTGTTGATATTGGCAGGGAACCAGGTACCGAACACACCATTCATTGATATTGACGGCAATGAAGGCGCTGTGCTACCCTGGCAGAATGGACCGATTGCATTAAATGCCGGTATAATCTGGTTTGTGATATTCACCGTTATTGTTGCAACTGCAGCGCATTGTCCGCTGTTCGGTGTGAAGGTATAAACTGCGGTTCCTGCTGCGCTGGTATTAATTGCTGCCGGAGCCCAGGTACCTGCTATTCCGTTTATGGATGTTGCCGGCAATGCAGAAGGAATGCTGAACTGGCAGAAAGGACCTGGTGTTGTAAGTACAGGAACTATCTGGTTAGTAATTACAATATTCATAGTTGCTGATGCAACAGCGCATTGCCCTGCATTAGGAGTAAAGGTATAGATTGAGCTTCCTGGTGCCGATGTATTTATAGTTGCCGGAACCCAGGTGCCGCTGATTCCGTTAAGTGATGTTGCAGGTAGCGAAGAAGGAACACTGTTCTGGCAGAAAGGACCAAGGGTTGTGAATGTCGGGACAACCTGGTTGGTAATTACCATAGGCATTGTAGTTGCAACTGCACACTGACCGGCAGCAGGAGTAAATGTATACGTTGTTGTCCCTATTACTGAGGTAGTAATTGTTGCAGGAACCCAGGTACCGGTTATACCGTTCAGCGATGTTGCCGGTAACGATGGTGGGGTACTGTTAAGGCAAAGAGGACCAAGGTTTGTGAATAACGGCACAATCTGGTCTGAGATCATAATACCAATTGTAACCGGCATTGCACCCTGACCGGCATTTGGAGTGAAGGTATAGTTGAAAGTACCGGCAACTGTTGTGCTGATAACTGCAGGATTCCATGTACCGGCGATGCCGTTAAGGGATGTAGCAGGAAGTGCCGGAGCAACACTGTTCTGGCAGAATGGGCCAAGATCGGCAAATGCAGGAACAATTGCATTAGCAACAAGGATTTCCATCGTTGCTTCAACAGCACATTGTGCGGTATCAGGAGTAAATGTATATGTAATAATTCCTGCAACTAAGGTTGAAATGGTTGCCGGATTCCACGAACCGGTTATCCCGTTAAGTGAAGTTCCAGGCAATGATGGTGCAACACTGTTCAGTGCAAACGGACCAAGTGCAGTAAATGTCGGAACTATTTCGTTTGTGATTTCTATATCCATTATTACTGCAAGTGCACTCTGACCGGTATCAGGAGTGAAAGTATAAGATGATGTACCAGTTACTGCAGTATTTATTGTGGCAGGAACCCAGGTACCGGTTATACCGGTAGTGGAAGTTGCTGGTAATGCAGGGGCTATACTGTTCTGGCAGAATGGGCCAAGAGCAACGAATACTGGTACAATCTGACCCGTTACCGTGATATTCATTGTCACAACAATTGCACACTGGCCTGAATCAGGGGTGAAAGTATATGTTGCCATACCTGCGACAGCTGTGCTGATTGTAGCCGGCATCCAGTTTCCGGTTATACCGTTGTTGGAAATGGATGGCAATGCTGGTGCGGTAGTGTTCTGATAAAGAGGACCTATCTGTGTAAACAGAGGTGCAATTTCATTAGTAATTTCTATATTAAGGGTAACCTGACCCGAACACTGGCCTGTGTCCGGTGTAAATGTGTAGGTTGTAATACCTGCAATAGCCATATTTATAGTCGCAGGGATCCAGGTTCCTGTGATTCCGTTTGTTGAAGCAACCGGCAATAACGGGGCAATACTGTTCTGGCAAAGCGGGCCGATTGAAGCAAAAAGAGGAACAATTTTATTGGTAATAATTATGTTGGTTGTTGCTACAACAGCGCACTGACCGGTATCAGGCGTAAAAGTAAAGGTGAGTGTGTCAGCAATAGTGGTATTGATGGTTGGAGGATTCCAGGTACCTGTTATACCATTGGTTGAAGCAGCTGGCAATGACGGGGCTGCGCTGTTCTGGCAAAGCGGGCCGATTGAGGTAAACAGTGGTATAATTTCATTTGTAATTACAATACTCATTGTATCAGCAACTGCACACTGACCAGTATCAGGTGTAAAGGTAAAGATGAGTGTGTCAGCAATAGTGGTATTGATGGTTGGAGGATTCCAGATACCGGTGATGCCATTGGTTGAAGTGGTTGGCATTGCTGGTGCTATACTGTTCTGGCAAAGAGGACCGATGGTTGCAAACAGAGGGCTTATTTCGTTGGTAATGAAGATGCTGATTGTGTCAGAAACTGCACACTGACCGGAATCAGGTGTAAAGATATAGGTTGTGGTGCCGGCGAGTGCAGTATTAATGGTTGATGGTGTCCAGCTGCCACTGATACCATTGGTTGATGTATCAGGCAATGCCGGGGCAATGCTGTTCTGGCAAAGAGGACCGATTGAAGCAAAAAGTGGTATGATTTCATTTGTAATCACTATACTGATTGTGTCAGCAACTGCGCACTGACCTGGAGCAGGTGTAAATATATATGAGGCGGTTCCGGCAAGAGACGTATTAATGGCTGCCGGGTTCCAGCTACCACTAATGCCGTTCATTGATGTATCAGGCAATGCAGGGGCGGTACTGTTCTGGCAGAGCGGTCCGATAGAGGTGAACAGAGGTATGATTTCGTTTGAAACAAAGATGTTCATTGTGTCAGCAACTGCACACTGACCGGAATCAGGTGTGAAGATGAAAGTTGCTGTGCCGGCAAGTACCGTA
>CAISRK010000313.1 GCA_903887815.1 uncultured Bacteroidales bacterium
CCCCCGAACATTTTGAAATTGAAAATTTCAATAGCTACCATTATTCGCAAAGAATCTAATCAACGTAGAAATTCAAAATTATTCCTTTTCTAAGTTTCTTATGTTTATCAATTTTGTGATGTTAAAGGACGAAGACAGCATAAAATTAAACAAAAGGCTTATGGTTTCGCAAATAAGCCCCCCCACCGTATTAAATGCGGGAACGATTTGACGATTTATAACAATAAGGGAAAACCGGTAAGGCATTAGAAACCTTTCTAATTTTTGGGATGAATTAACCGAAATTAATCCAATTATTTTACCGGCTACTTAACAAATCAAATATTTATCGACACTATTTCGGCACTTGAAATAAAAAAACATCAACAATACAAATTATAAATATCTGATATTCAATAGGTGGGATGTACTGGATTCGAACCAGTGACCTCTTGCGTGTGAAGCAAGCGCTCTGAACCAACTGAGCTAACGTCCCCTGAAAAGCAAAGATAGTCAGAATCGGTCAGAAATCGACAGGTAAGATTTTAGTGCAGTTTAAACAGAGCCCAAAAAATGATATGTTGTTATACATCATCCGGAATAAACAACCCGTTTACCGTTTGAGCTTATGCTTATTTCTTCCGCGGCTCAATCCCAAAAGTGAACCCGGCTTTGACGCGTTCGATCAGTTCAGGTAAAATATCAAGGTACTCGCCGACAATACCGAAATCGGCATTATGGAATATCTGTGCCTTAGGATTATGATCGATGGCAATGATTTTTTCGGATTCTTTCATGCCTGCAATATGCTGGATTGCCCCTGAGATTCCGATTGCAATATATACTTTCGGACGTATGGTTTTTCCAGTCTGGCCTACCTGGCGTGCATATTCGGCAACACCTTCATCTACAACAGGGCGGCTTGAAGTCCATTCTGCATTTATTCCCTTGCTTTTTAAAGCTTCGGCAAGTGCTTTTACAAGACCTAAATTATCAACCGTAGTGCCTCTCCCACCCGAAACAACCACATCGGCTTCGAAGAGATTTTGCAACCCTCCTTCTCCCCTGATGGTCTCAAGTATTTCGACAACAAAATCCTTATCCTTCAGTACAGGAACAAAAGTGGATACGATTCCCTGCCTTCCCGCAACCCTAGCCGGAACTTCAAATGTACCGGCCCTTGCGGTTGAAATCTGCGGACAAACAAAACCAAGTATGGTGGCAAGTTTGCTTTCTCCATAGGTTGGCCGGCGCGATTCAAGGATAGGAGTGTAAATCACCTTCTCCTTTTTATCGATATACTCACCAATTTCGAGGCCTGTGCAGTCGGCAGTTACCCCGCTGTCGGTCTTCATGCCGATACGGGGAGCCAACTCACGGCCCGAAGTGGTTGCCGCAAAAAGGGCGATCTCCGGTTTACGGGCCTTGATAACCTGTTCGAAAATGGATGAAAACGGCAGAACCAGGTATTCTTCAAGTTTGTCATTTTCAACAAAAATTACTTCATCCGAACCGTGTTCAACCAGGGTTTGAGCCAGGGCCTTAACATTTTTGCCAATGATCAGCGTCATTATTTTAGTATCATGACCAAGCTGGTTGGCGAGGTTCATGGCCGGAGTCAACAACTCAAGCGAAGGCCTCGAAATTTTGCCGTTCGTTACTTCGGCCCAGGTAAGTATTCCCCTTGCCCCTTCCCTGAAGTCCTTATCAGGGAAATCGGGACGATCAATATCTTTTTTAGCTTCCTTCTCCTTCTTCTCCAGTACATTGCCGCCTTTCTTGAAATTCGTAATCAGGCTGTCGACCAATGCAGCTTCGTTATGACCTGCCGACATTGTAATCGGGGCACGTTCGCTAACTATATTGATAACTTTGGCAACAATAGTCGGTGATCCGCTTATTCCGATTTTTTCGTTACCTAAACCGATATCATCAATTCCGAAGGTTGTAATATTCAGCGTACGGGCTTTGATGGCACCGCTTAACGAAGGTTTACGCGGAGGAATGCCTGTGGGAGTTAAAGAAATTACACAAGGCATTGGCAGTTTCATCATCTGGTACCCGCCTTCGATAATCCTTCGGGCTATAACATTGCCGTTGCCGTCGGCTTTTACGCTCTCGACAAAAGTGGCCTGCGGTATACCAATACTTTCGGCAACCTGCGAAGGGACGTGAGCCGTATCACCATCGCTGGTCTGACGGCCCGCCAGTAAGATAAAAGGTTCTTTTGAATCTTTGGTAAAGCCTAAATGCCTGAGCATAGTTGAGATTGCAAGGCCCGTGGCATAGGTATCGCTGCCGCCAAGTTTGCGGTCCGACAAAAGGTAAGCTTCGTCATAACCCATCGAGACAGCCGTACGAAGTGAAGCCTCGAACGATCCGGGGCCCATGGAGCAGACAATCAGACGTGCACCGGGATATTGTTTGCGGAGCTGCAAACCGGCTTCAAGGCCAAACTGGCAATCAATATTGATGATTGATTTCGCCTTTGTGCGGTCCATTAATCCATCGTCGCCCATACGCATTTCGCTGGGAACAGGCACTTGTTTTATTAAACTTATTATCGTTAAAGCCATTGGTGGTGTGGGGTTAAAATTCAGGCGGTAGTGGTGTGATACTTTAAATTTGAGCTGTTGCCAGTGAAGAATCTCGGATGTTGGATGTTGGAAAACACAAGAGGAAAAACGTGCTTAGAGTAGCAGCTATCTCCTACATATTCTGAAATTCCGGTCCGTTGCCACCGTTAGGAACTACCCAGGTAATGCCGTCGGCGGGCGATTTGATGTCGCAGGTCCTGCAATGCATACAGTTTTCGGCATGAATCCTGAGTTCTTTCGTTCCGTCCTTATTGGTGTGAAGTTCATACACTTCCGATGAACAGAAGAATTGTTCGGCTGCACCATACTGTTCAATATTTACTTTATCAAACTGTTCAGGGTTGTTGATATGAAGATGCACAACCTGCTGCTCGTCGTGGTGCACACCCGAATGATATACATTGAATGCCTTGTCGAACGTGAGTACTTTATCAAATTCGAGTTTGCCTTTAAACCGCTCTTTAAACGGTTTTGCCTTTAGTTCGCTGAGTTTTTGAGTTGTAGCAGAGTCGGCTTCGGATTTCAGCCTGCCAAAGAAACCTGCCCCGCCTGTGATAAGCTGGGTTGCAAAGTGCAAACCGCCTAAAAACAGTCCCTTGGCAAATCCCTGCCTGAAATTACGAACCGGATACAATTCCTGGTAGATCCAGCTCTTGTTTACAAGTTCTTCGTATTGCTGAAGGCTCTTTGCCGATGTATCGTTGTTTTGTAAGGCACTTGCTGCAGTCTGTGCCGCCAGCATCCCTGATTTGATCGCAAGGTGCACGCCTTTCAGAGCAGGCATTGCAAGCATACCGGCGCTGTCGCCTACTATCATGGCATTATCAGCATATAGTTTTGGTACGGAATAATATCCTCCTTCAGGAAGAGTCTTTGCCCCGTATTCCACCATCCGGCCACCTTTTAAGAACTTCGAAACAAATGGTGTGGTTTTCCATATCTGCATGGCATCATGGGTATCGAACGAAGGATCCTTATAATCGAGTCCGACAACCAGCCCTATCGCCACTTTGTTATCGTTTAAACCATAAATAAATCCGCCCCCGAATTCATCGGGATTCAACGGGTAGCCCATAGTATGGTAAACTTCTCCGGGTGCAATATTACCTTCGGGTACCGACCATATTTCCTTGCATCCCAGTGAATAAACCTGTTCGTTACGGCCTTCATCGAGGTTGAACTTTTTGATAAGCATTTTTGTGAGGCTACCCCGTGTTCCTTCGGCAAAAACGGTAATTTTCGCTTCAACCCTTGTGCCGGGCTGGAAATTCTCAAGCTGGTTGCCATGATGGTCGAGACCGGTGTCCTTGGTTTTGGCACCAATCACTTTCCCATCCTTGTACAATATCTCATCCACAGCAAAACCGGTGTATATTTCCACACCCTTTTCCTGTGCCTTCACAGCCAGGTAACGGCACAACTGACCCAGCGAAGCCGTATAGTTGCCCATGTTATTCATATAGGGCACATGAAAAGGCAGGGACAGGCTCCCTTTTTCACTCAGTAAAACTGTTTTGTCCTTTGTTACTTTTGCATTTAAAGGGATCTCGGATAAATCCACACCCGGCAATAATTCTTTAAAAACAGTGGGTTTAATCACTGCGCCCGACAAGATATGACTGCCGATTGAACTCCCTTTCTCGACCAGCAAAATACGGCGATCCAGTCCTTTTTGTTTTAAAGTATCCGCCAGATGAATTGCCGCAGCCAATCCGGATGGTCCGCCACCTATAATTAAAACATCTGTCGATACTGTGTCCATAATACTCATTATTTACCCTCCAGGTTAAAATTTCATCAGAAACTGATTCGGGAACTCAGCAGCCGGAG
>CAISRK010000314.1 GCA_903887815.1 uncultured Bacteroidales bacterium
ACTTCTACCAGATGATTGACGTTCTGATAATTGACGACATTCACTTCCTTTCGGGCAAGGAAAAAACGCAGGACGTTTTCTTCCATATTTTCAACCACCTTCATCAGAAAGGCAAACAACTTATTCTCACAAGCGATAAACCACCGGTTGAACTGAAAGGTCTTGAACCAAGGCTATTGTCACGGTTCAAATGGGGCCTGGCAGCCGACCTGCAGGTTCCTGATCTGGAAACACGTATCGCTATACTGAAAAAGAGGCTCTATAAGGATGGCATCGATATGCCATACGAAGTACTCGAATACCTGGCTTATAGCATCACCACGAACGTAAGAGAGCTTGAGGGAGCACTTATATCACTTATGGCACAGTCTTCTTTGAACAAAAAAGCCATTACCCTCGAACTTGCAAGGCAAATGATCGATAAATTTGTCAAAAACACGGCCCGTGAGATTTCAATCGATTTCATCCAGAAAATTGTTTGCGACTATTTCGACATCCCGATTGATGCTATCAATTCAAAAACAAGAAAACGCGATATAGTCCAGGCACGACAGTTGGCTATGTATTATTCGAAAAAACATACCAAGGCATCGCTGGCTACAATTGGGCTTCACTGCGGCAATAAAGACCACGCAACTGTTTTGCATGCCTGCCGCACCGTGAATAACCTGATTGAAACTGATAAACAGTTCAGGACTTACGTCGAAGAAATCGAAAAACGAATAAAATTCTAATTTTGAATTCAACATTAAACTCAAAACGGGAGGCTGTATATTCAGCTTCCTTTTTTATTTAAATACAAAAGCTTGCTACAGGATAAGGAATAAGCCGGGTAAAAACGGATATTTGCATCAACGGACCTGGTTCAAATCTAAAACCAACAATTATTATGCCTGTAAAAATACTGATGGTTTGTCTCGGAAATATTTGTCGTTCGCCTATGGCCGAAGGTCTTATGCAAGCCAAGATCCAAAGACACAAACTTGGTGCCGAAGTGGATTCGGCAGGTTTCGAGCGTTTCCATACGGGTGATGCGCCTGACTACAGGGCAACCACCACAATGAAAACACATGGAATTGATATCTCAGGCCAGGTGGCACGTCAGTTCCGCAAGTCTGATTTTGACACATTCGACTTAATTTATGTGATGGATCAGAATAATTTTAACGATGTTAAATCATTAGCCGTATCGCAAAGCCAGATGCTGAAGGTTGAGTTTATTGTGAATGAATTGCAGCCAGGCAGTAACAAACCTGTACCTGATCCATACTATGGGGGTACTGATGGTTTTGAAAAAGTATATCAGTTGCTTGATGCTGCTACTGAAGCTATTGCTTTACGATTAAAAAACGGAGGATAACCCATGGAAGCAAACCAGGAACCAGGCAAAGCTGACATTTTAGAAGCTGCGAACCGCATAATACCCTATTTGCACAGGACACCGGTATTGACCTGCAGCATGATTGATGCCATGGCGGGAGCCAATATATATTTTAAATGTGAAAACCTGCAGAAAGCCGGTGCTTTTAAATCGAGAGGAGCTACTAATGCCGTGTTCGGCATTGAGCCTCACGAAATTATGCTGGGCGTTGCAACCCATTCGTCGGGCAACCATGCGGCTGCACTGGCCAGGGCCGCATTCCTTAAAAAAATTCCGGCTTACATTGTAATGCCTGAAAATTCTTCGAAAGTTAAAATCGCAGCGGTAAAAGGGTATGGCGGGAGAATCACTTTCTGTAGGCCCACTCTCGAAGCCCGTGAAGAAACTCTGTCTGAATTACTTAAAGAAACCAATGCCTTCGAGATACATCCCTACAATAATTATTACATTATTGCCGGCCAGGCAACAGCAGCGCTGGAATTAATCGAAGATTCACCGGTTCTTGATACAATTGTCGCCCCGGTTGGCGGAGGTGGCTTATTGAGTGGAACTGCACTGGCTACTCATTACTTTTCGCCTTCTACCCGCGTAATTGCAGCAGAGCCATTGGGGGCCGACGATGCATACCAGTCGTTTTACCAGAAGAAATTTATCCCTTCGGTTAATCCTGATACTGTTTCCGATGGCTTGCGAACCTCACTTGGCAGCCTGACTTTCCCAATTATTCAGCGCTTCGTAACCGATATTATTACCGTGAACGACCAGGAAACCATCGAAGCCATGAAACTGGTGTGGGAACGAATGAAAATTATTATTGAGCCATCGTCAGCCGTTGCCCTGGCCATGGTACTGAAACATAAGCATCGCTTTGCAGGTCAGAAAATAGGAATCATTATTTCAGGCGGCAATGTCGACCTGATGCATTTGCCGTGGCTGGAAGGAATCGGGGGTTAAAATATTGTGGGAAAGGAAAGATTGATGTGATTGAAGGGATCGAGGGGATTGATTGTTTCAGAGTTTCAGTCCCGATAACTATCGGGATCAGTGTTTCAGGGGTTTGACACTTGACTAACAACATCTAAAATCAACAAATCATAAATCGTAAATCGTAAATCGCCATTCGTAAATCGTCATTCGCAAATCGTAAATCGTAAATCGACAATTCTCCATGTCAAAAGGCAATCTATATCTCATTCCAACACCCCTGGGTGATTCCGGGTTCGAAGCCGGGTTACCGTCGGCAAACCATTTAATTCTTGAGAGAATAAATACATTCGTGGTCGAGGAACTTCGCACTGCCAGGCGGTTTCTGCGTAAAGCAGGCTATACAAGGGATTTTGAAGCAGTCAATTTTCACCTGCTGAATGAGCATACTCCTGACTCCGAGGCCGCCGGCATGCTCGAAACAGCTCTTACAGGTATGCATATCGGTTTGCTAAGCGAAGCCGGATTACCCTGTGTTGCGGATCCGGGCAATATAGTGGTACGACTTGCACACCAGAAAGGAATCAGGGTAATTCCTCTTACCGGGCCTTCATCGATTATGCTTGCCCTTATGGCTTCGGGGCTCAACGGGCAAAACTTCGCATTCCATGGATACCTGCCGGTAAAACCCGATGACAGGGCCCGCGCATTGCGCGATCTTGAACAGGCAACAGCCAAAGGCAGCCAGACACAGATTTTTATCGAAACTCCATACCGCAACCTGCAAATGCTTGAAAGCATTGTGAAAACCTGCCATCCGTCGCTAATGCTTTGCATTGCTGTGGATCTTACCCTCGTGACCGAATGGATACGGTGCTCAACTATAGAGCAATGGAAGAAACAAAACCCCGAGATTCACAAAAAGCCGGCTGTGTTTTTACTGGGCAGATTCTGAAAACTATAAATACTTAACAAGTATAAGTCAAACAGGGGAAAGGATATATATATCTTTTCCCCTTTAAATCCATGAAGGTTAAAAATTTATCCTGTAAGAATCTTAGTGATGATGACCACCTGCTCCGTGGGCGTGGCCATGGCTGAGTTCTTCGTCGGTAGCAGTGCGTACCTCAATAACCTTACCTGTAAAATGAAGCACATTACCAGCCATAGGATGATTAAAATCCATACGCACGAAATCTTTGTTTACGCTAACCACTGTTCCCTGCAGCATATGTCCCTGGTCGTCGCGCATTGGAATTACGTTTCCAATAGCAAGCATTTCAGAATCAATTTTACCATCGACTTCAAAAATACTCTTATCGAGGTCAATAATAGCTTCATCATCCACTTCGCCGTAAGCATCATCGCTGGTGAGTGTAAACTCAAACTTGTCGCCGGCTTTCAGTGTGTTTAAATGTTCTTCAAATTTAGGGAGCATCTGGCCATTTCCGTAAAGGAATACCAATGGATCGCCGGCCCTGGTTTCTTCGACAATATCGCCCTGGGCATTATCGCGTTTCAGCACATAGCTGAGTGAAACTACAGTGTTCTTTGTGATTTGCATTCGTATTAATTTTAATGATTAAAGAAGGAATTTTAGATAATAAAGAGTTTAAATCCAAAGAACATATTTATTCCACAGCCAACGAATCAGCAGCTTCCACCAGCGAATCCGGCTTAGGAAGGTAGGTCTGGCAATTATATGATTTTGAGATTTTAATTGTAGGTTTCGGGAATTTCTGACGGTAGTTTGCCAGGCTTTCATCTTTCAGTACTTTAGCCATAAACCTGCCATATATAGGCTGTGCAGTGCGTAAACCTTCTCCTATATGCGACGACTTGAAATGGATTGAACGGTCATCATTACCTACCCAGCAGCCTGCAACAAGTCCGGGTGTAACTCCCACGAACCAGCCATCAGTATAGTCGGATGAGGTTCCTGTTTTCCCGCCAAATTCGGTCCCATACCTGAAAAGGTCATACTCAAACAGCCCCTGGGTGGTACCTCCGGGTTCGGTAAGCCCGGCACGGAGCATAATACCCATAAGGAAGGCGGTTTCGGGATCGAGAACCTGCTTTTTAACCGGTGCAGCTTCATAAATTACTTTTCCATCCTGGTCTTCAATACGGGTAACAAGTATTGGCGCAACGAGAGAACCTCCGTTAACAAAAGTGCAATATGCATTTATCATCTCTTCAAGTGTAACATCGCTCGAACCAAGGCAGATAGACGGCACCTGGGCGAGTTCCGATTTAACGCCAAGTTTATGAGCATATTCGATAACCTTCTGCCAGCCTATTACCTGGGTGAGTTGCACGGCAACCGAATTTACAGAGCGCGCAAAAGCATGTTTCAACGTCATTTCACCTGCATGACTGCGGTCGACATTTTTGGGTTCCCATTCCTTCTCTACCCCGTTTTCGGTGTATTTAATCGAAACAGGTTTATCCGTTATTTTGTCACACGGGCCATAACCGTGGTCGAAAGCCGCAGCGTAAACGAATGCCTTGAAAAGCGATCCCGGCTGGCGTTTCGATTGATTGATATGATCATACTTGAAGTACTTGTAGTTAATACCTCCAACCCATGCTCTGACAAATCCTGTTTCCGGCTCCATCGCCATAAAACCGGTCTGGAAATATTTCTGGTAATATTTAAGCGAATCAAGGGCCGAAAATGTTGTATCGCGTTCACCCTTGAAGGTAAAAACCCGCATTTTGTGTTTAACGCTTAATACCTTGCGAAGACTGTCACTCCCGGCACCATATTTTTTTACAACTGATTTATATTGTGACAGTTCACCAGCTTTTTGCAGGAAGTAATCCGGATTTTCTTTACCATTCTCTCCTATCCAGGGTCTGACAGCCTCCCCTCCGGCCTGGTCGAATAGACGCTGCAGGTTTTTCATATGTTCCGAAACAGCTTCTTCGGCATACTTCTGCATTCTGGAATCGATAGTAGTATATATTTTCAACCCGTCGGTCCAGACATCATGGTCGGTTTCCTTGCTCCATGCCTGCAGATCGCGGACAATAGCATCGCGCAGATAAGTCATATTACCCTTCGAAAAACTTTTTCGCTGGAATCTTAATTTTATCGGAAGTGCAACAAGCGAGTCCTCCTCTGCCTGGCTTATAAAACTATATTTTTCGAGCTGCCCGAGCACCTGGTTCCGCCTGCTTAGCGAACGCAATGGATTAGCAACCGGGCTGTACGATGATGGTGCTTTCAGAAGTCCAATCAGCACAGCCGATTCGTTGTAAGTGAGTTCCGAAGGTTTTTTACTGAAAAAAGTAGATGCTGCTGAATTTATACCATAAGCATGACTGCCAAAATCGACCGTATTAAGATACATTGTTATAATGTCGGCCTTTGTATAATACATTTCAATTTTTACGGCGTTGATCCATTCCTTGGCCTTACTGATGAGTGTTGAAGCCACCGGGATATAACCAAAAAGCCCGGTTGAATAATCTTTCCGGGTTTTAAACAGGTTTTTTACAAGCTGCTGTGTTATAGTGCTTCCACCACGTTTGTCGCCTTTCATCACTGACCACATTGCAGCAACTGTGGCCTTAATATCGATACCATGATGATTATAAAAACGGACGTCTTCGGTAGCAATAAGTGTATGTACAAGGTTTTCGGGCAGGTCCTCATATACGGCAGCGGTACGGTTCTCAGTAAACAGAGTACCTATTTGCTTGCCATCGGCTGAATAAATATCGGATGTGAGACTGATATCCGGTTTCTTCAACTCACTGATTTTGGGCGATTTACCGAAAAGCCATAAAAAATTAATGTCGATAGCCAGGGTAAGCATCAGGAAAAAAGCCAATCCGTAAATACCCACCAACAAAGATTTCATCCATAAAGGAGCTTCGTGTGGTATCCTGATCCATTCCTTTGCTAAAAATTTGAATCTTAAATATAATCTCAGTGCTTTTTCTCCGAGCCAGCGTAAATTGCTCATGAGTTTGCTGTCATTCATCTGTTACAATTTCTTTCCAGGTAAATAATGCACAAAAGTACTCCAATTTTTGTTCACTTTAGCAGCCTTTCAACATAAACACGAGCTAATGCATTAAGCTTTATTGCTCGTTTCCCGAACACAAGTCCTGATAATAACCAGGTATCAGAAATATAATTTCGCAATTTATTTACAATTATATATGTAATAATGTGTATATTTGGAGTGAAGTTATGTTTGTATGTGTCAATATTAAAGTAATCATTGCCTGTTTAGCATTACCAGGCTGTTCAATTTGACTTATGACGGGCATGAATTCAAAAAGCTTTACCCGTAAATTCAGTATTCATCCTTTAATTAACTAAATCATGAAACAGATGTACTTAAGCAGAGCAGGACTTTTCCTTTTATTTTTCCAGGTAACTTTTCTTTTTAGTCAGACAGTAAAACAGCAAACCTTAGGATCTCCATTCGCTAAAGGGAGCTATTGGTTTGATGCCGGCAACAATTTATGGTTCGACCAGGACAAGGTGAAAAACCAGGGAGGAGAGAATGGCAAGGAAAACAGCTATGGCCTCGACCTTGGAATGTATTATTTCCCTGTTGACCATTTTGGTGCGGGGATTTCAATTTCAACCGGTACCGATAACAGCAAGTTCGACTCATACGAAAGCAAATACTCTTCCAACAAGGTTTTCTTTAATGGAATGTATGGAACTACTTTCGATAACGGGTTTAATCTTTACGCAAAAGCAGGGGTTGGATTCGGTAGCGACAGGTCAAAATACAGCACCAGCTACTACAATAATGATGACAAATACATGGATTTCGGTGTAAATTTTGAAGTGGGTGCACCTTTCAGGCTTTGCCAATCATCAGGTTTCTCATTTACACCGGAGTTCGGGTATAAGTATAGCCAGTATAAAGCTGATACCAAAACAGATAAATATTCGGGCATTTACCTGCAGTCGTCATTTACAGCCTCACTACCTTGTTCGGATTATTCTCACGATTGTGATGATATGGATGAATATTCCGATGGCTGGTACGACCAGGGAAGTAACTTTGTAGGAGGATTTTCGGCATTTAATCTGGAAATGGGAAATCAGAAATCGACCTATCCGGGAGGAGAAGGCGAAACTGTGAATACGAAAAGCGCCACCTCAAGTATTTCTCTTACAGGCGAATACTTCCGTTACCTGATTAGGAATTTAGCTATCGGTGCCAGCCTGGATATGTATACATCGGCAAGCAACGATAAAGACAACAATTCGAAATATCATGAATCGTCATGGACCTTTTCGCCCAAGGTGATGGAAAACATCCCGGTAGAAGGGCATCTGAACGATGCATTCGCATTCCTTGAAGCCGGTTTAGGAAATTCAAAAACCAAAAGCGAAAACTCTTACTCTACAACAACCTATAGCTATGCATTGAAGGACATGAGCCTGGGCTTTGGGTATAATATGTTTTTTGCCAACAGTTTTGCACTCTCACCTTATATTGATTACAGGTGGAACAGTTCAAAAGACAAATCATCAGATTCAAAAACCCAAATCAGCGGTTTCGAAGGAGGGTTTACAATACGACACTTTTTCAAAAAATAATATTCTTATCGTCGGTTGAGAATTTCACTCAGGTATAAAGCAATTTTATAGGCTGATTTTCAACTATTTCCTGACTGGCTGTTTAATGCATCAAGTCGTTGTATAAGCGAAGGGTGTGAATAATGTACAAACACATACCATGCATGTGGTGTGAGGTTGCTGAGGTTTTTTACTGAAAGCTTTTTCAGGGCATCCTGCAGGGCACCCGGATGGGATAGTCCAGTGGCATACCGGTCGGCTTCAAACTCGTTGCGGCGCGATATAACATTGGTTACAATTCCTAAAACCATTGAAACCGGGCTATACAATATTCCGAATGCAATAACTGACATCTGGAAAGAACTTTCAGCTACTCCCAATGCAAGGGCAGGAAGAGGGCTTTTTAAAAATAACGATAAAATAAAGAGTAGAACCCCTGTTTGCGCCACACCCGAAATTAATCCTTTTAAAATATGTTTCTTTTTGTAATGACCGATCTCGTGTGCCAGCACCGCCACTAGTTCGTCGGTTGTGTGATCATTTAGCAATGTATCGAATAAAACAATGCTTTTTTTAGGCCCGAACCCGCTGAAATAGGCGTTCCCACGTGAACTCCGCTTCGAGCCATCCATAATGCTGACATCTTTCAGGTTAAAACCTGCACGTGCTGCCACCTCCTTAATGGCATCGCGGAGTTCGCCATCTGGCAAAGGCGAAAGTTTATTGAACAAAGGGACAAGAAGGGTGGTATAAAAATAGCTCAGGAAAAGTGAAAATACCGAAATACTAAGCCATGTAAGCAACCAAAACAAATTGCCTGATTCTTCATAAATAAACACTACAAGCGCCAGCAGACCACCTCCAACTAAAATCGCCAGTAGCCAGCCTTTAAGTTTATCGAGAACAAATGTAGCAGGAGTTGTATTATTAAAGCCAAAGTGTTTTTCGATCACGAAAGTATGATAAATATCCAGCGGGATACTCAGAACATCGGCAGTAAAAGCCAGAATACCAAAAAAGAGCATAGCCTGCGGTATGGCTGAGTTTGTGATACCAATCACCATACCGTCGATCCAGGCAAACCCACCCAATAGCAACATTACCATAATACCCAGAAATGACAGCACATCCGAAACCAGGCCAAACCTGTAATTCACTTTCTCGTAATCCTGCTGGCGTCTGTAGGTCTGTTCATCATAAAAGTCCCTGAGTTCGCCAGGTAACACATTACTCCAGGTTTTGGTATTCAGATAGCTGATCCACTGGTCGAATAAAAAACCGGCAATGGTTATTATCAAAATAATAATGAAGAGAATATGTGGCGACATTCTTTTATTTAAGATTTTAGTTTTTGGTTATTAGAAAATGGAAAATGGTTTGACGATTAACGATTCACTAAATCGCCCAGCGTCAAAGAACAATACATTGATTACCCAAGTGG
>CAISRK010000315.1 GCA_903887815.1 uncultured Bacteroidales bacterium
ACCATCTCGCCCAGGCAATAAACTATGTTGCCGGCTTCCAGTTCAGCCTCGGCGGTTTTAATCGCACGATCCACACCAAAACAAAAGCCTGAATCCGGGTCGATTGTTACTTTCATTGATAGATATTTGGTGCAAAGGTAGAAATAATAGGTTGATGGGTTGATATGTAATGTACAATGTACAATGGACAATGGACAATGGGAATTGGTTGATAGGTTGAAGAAAATATGAGTTATGAGTTGATGGGAAATTGACAATGGACCGTTGACAACGGGTGGATATGCCTGTTATTTCGTTTTCAAATTTTTAAATCTCAAATCCTCAAATCAATTAATCCGTGTTCTCCGTGTCTTTGTTGGGTTGATGCGATAATGCAATGAAGAAGGCTGTTGACTTCAAAACTTAACCCTGTAACATAAAATTTGGGTCCACTGCGTAAAATAAATTATAGCAACCAATGCACTAAGTCACAAAGTTTCACCAAAGTTATTGGAGTCTGAAACTCTGATTCCCTGAAACTCAGAAACCCTGAAACGCTTAAACGCTGAAACTTGTATACGCAACCAGAAATCAGCTACCAGTGACCAGCACCCTTATTTCTTCCCCCAATCCCCCAGGTTTGTACCAATTGTAATAAAATTCGGTGATCCGGCCAGGTGGTAGGCGGCCCGGGAATAGCTGAAATTGAATTTAGATACTTTAAGCCCGATTCCCCATGAGAACCCTACGGTCCCGGGGCGGGAAACCACTTTCATTTCCTGGCGCCTGAGGTAGTTGTACCCAAACCGTATGCTCAGGAATTTAGCCGGGATAAACTCCCCTCCTATTACAATATGCCGCATTGCTTTACCTGCAAAAGCATCAAGACCTGATTGCGTGGGCACTTCACCTGTAAATGGGTCGACGGCCGCATTGGGGTCTGCATAGGTAAGATCCCATTTCTCGAGGTGTTGCAACAGTATGGAATAGCGGAACGGAACATGAGCCAGTTTTTTCGAAATTCCTGCCTGTATCTCGAAAGGCAAAGGTTCGGTGCCTTCGGGGGTATAGGTGGTAATTTGCCTTCCTATATTGCGGAAAAGCAGCGATGCACAGAATGTTTCACTGGGAATGTAACTGCCGGCCACATCCACTGCCAGCCCGAAAGAATTATAGGTTTCGAGGCTTGAATATATTGCCTTAAAATTAGCTCCTATAGAAAAAACGGTATCCAGTGTTCGTCCCCAGCCCAGGTTAAATGCATATTCGCCGGCTGTAAACTGACCAAGTACATCGCCATACTCGTTAGTATTGTCCGATTTGCCATAGCTGTAATACTGCATGGATGCGGCAAAACTTCCTGCTTTAGGCACATTAAGCCCATAACTGGCAAAGCCGTAGGTTGTGCCGGCAAAATAATCGACGAAATTCAGCGAAAGGTTGTTATGCATCTGAGGCGTAATTAGCGAAGGATTGGCCAGGGCAAGACTCATGTCGTTATCGTGAATGGTAAGGAAATTGCCACCCAAAGCCGCAACACGCGCTGAATTGGTAAGGTTCAGGAATTTATAGGTAGTCTTTCCTCCCGTTTGAGCAAAAGATTGTATACTGAAAACCAAACTGATAGCAAGGAAATATAAAACTCTGTAGACTATTTTTTTCACAAGCGGTATGAATTGAGTAAATATTCGGTTCAGTAAGTTGCTATTGTAACGCACTAGGGGGGTATTTATTTTTGTTTGCAAAAATAATTTCCGGCCTGTATAAGTCAAGCCTGGCAGAGGAGAATGCAACCCGGATTGAACAGGTAAACAAACAGGTACTACTTGATTTTCTCGAGCGATCCGGAACCTTTTATATCCGATGAAATATCGGGAGTTCCGCTGTAATAAACGCTTCCGCTTCCCCGTATTTTGATCGACAGAGCGGTGGTTGCCATTACTTTGCAGTCGCCGGAACCGTTAACAGTAATTGCAACTTTCCCTGTGGGAAAATTTTCAGCATCTAAGTCCCCCGACCCGTTTACTTCAATTTTATGACGCTGGGCACCGCCTTTCAGTATGATATTCCCCGAACCGTTGATCTTACTCATTACATTGGTGGCCTCCACGGCTATATCCATATCGCCCGAGCCGTTAATACGAAGTTCCAGGTCAGAAGCTGCAAGTTTGTTTTCCGATTTAAAACTCCCCGATCCGTTCAACTGCAGTTCGGTAACATTTTTCATAGGAATGGTGATTTTAACCGGTTTGTTCGCCGAGAAACAGGGTTCGGAAGTGATGCGCAATGAAGTGCCTGTCTGCTCAAGGGTTATGGCTTCGATAATATTGCTTTCGCCTTCAATTTTTACCGTCCCGGTGGAATCATCAACAAACACCACATCGGCGCTCACCGAGAGGTTTACTGACGTTATTTCGGTAAATTTTGCCATGCGGGTGGCCATTTTGCCGTTCCCTTCCATGCAGTCGTTGCACGATGCCAGGAATAAGGCTGACAGGATTATAATAAATCCTGCAGGTATAAGTAATCGACGTATCATATAGAAAGTATTAATTTGTTTGGATTTTATTTTTAAACAAAGTTAGATTAAAATAAACGAAATAATTATGATTCTTAATTCTGTGTTTGGTGTTTTTCATTTACTTCAAAAAAACGCAAAACACTTTAGATTAAACACATAATAAAAAAGGAGTACTAACTTTACTATTCTTAATTCTGTGTTACATGATTTTCATTCCTTCTTTGTTTCAAGCCTTCCACGCCCCGGCAAAGCATTGTATCCTTTTTCACCAAAGGGCTGCATCGAATCAATATGCATTTCCTCAAGGGTCTTGATTTCTTTTTTATAATCCAGTTCTTTTCCTTCGGTCTCCTTTAATTCATCAAGGATCTCATAGCTGAAATTATCCGCGCCAAGGGCATTCCAATCGGCCTGCAATGCTCCATTCGGGTGTATACCCATATCGAGCTGCAGTTTCTGCGCATGCCATATGGCCTTGAGGTCGAGGCTGCTGCTGATAAATACTTTCCCGTTCGTCAAATTCCTGATCGCGAACACTCCCATCCGGAACTTGAGATGTTTGTATTCTTCTTTCAGCTCTTTGCGTGTTTTCATGGCATTTGGTTTTCTTTGGCAGACCCGATGAAAAAGTGGCCTTTCGGCAGTTAAAAGTACAAAGAAACACAACAATCAGGACGGGCTCCATATTTTCACCGCAATAACAACAGAAATAATACGTATTATACTTACCATTCGCTTCAAAATGCCTAATTTTGATATTGAAAAACAAAGATGCATGGATACGTTAAGGAATATTATCGAGAAAGTCTGGGACGACCGTTCGCTTTTTGCTTCGGACGAAGCACGTACGGCAGTCTTCCGGGTGGTTGAGCTGCTCGATAAGGGAGAAGTTCGCGTTGCCGAGCCTTTGGGAAGCGTATGGAAAGTAAACGAATGGATTAAAAAAGCCGTTATCATGTACTTCCCACTCCGGCAGATGGAAGTGATGGAAGCCGGCCCGCTTGAATTTCATGATAAAATACCGCTCAAACATAATTATAAAGAGCTTGGTGTGCGGGTTGTCCCACAAGCCGTGGCACGCTACGGCGCCTTCCTTTCGCCAGGTGTAATCCTTATGCCTTCGTATGTTAATATAGGCGCATGGGTGGGGGCTGGCACCATGGTCGATACATGGGCCACAGTGGGCAGCTGTGCGCAGATCGGCTCCAATGTTCACCTGAGCGGAGGCGTCGGAATAGGCGGCGTGCTTGAGCCTGTGCAGGCAGCACCGGTCATAATCGAGGATAACTGCTTCGTCGGTTCACGCTGCATAGTGGTTGAAGGCGCACGCATTGGCACGGAGGCTGTATTGGGAGCCAACGTTGTAATCACCAACAGCACGCGCATTATCGATGTAACAGGCAGCGCACCCGTCGAATACAAGGGCTATGTGCCACCCCGCTCGGTGGTAATCCCCGGTTCATACACCCGTCAGTATCCCGCCGGCGAGTACCAGGTAAGTTGCGCCCTTATTATCGGCCAGCGCAAGCCCTCCACCGACCTTAAGACCTCGCTCAACGAAGCACTGAGGGAGTATGGGATTCAGGCGTAGAGATTTCGGATTTGCGATTTCGGAATTCGGATTTGAGCATTTGGGGATTAGAATTTGAAAATGAAGCAAAAGCACCAACAACTCATTACTCTTAACTCATAACTATCACCCCATTGTCCATTGTCCATTGTCCATTGTCAATTGTCCATTGTCCATTGTTCATCAACCCATCAACCTCTCAACCTATCAACCCATCAACCCGATACCCTGAAACTCTATTGAACAAGATCCTGGTCATACAAACCGCCTCTCTCGGCGATGTGATACTGGCAACATCCGTTGCTGAGACGCTGCATGCCCGTTTCCCGGGGTGCAAAATCGATATGCTTATACGCAAAGGATACGAAAGCCTGTTTGCTGGTCACCCGTTTATTCATACCTTGCTGCTATGGGATAAGAAAGACAAGAAGTATGCAGGACTTCTAAATCTGATATGGAAGGTGAGGAAAACCAGGTACGATGCGGTTATTAATATACAGAGGCATTTCTCGTCGGGGCTTTTAACCGGTTTATCAGGCGCAGCCATACGGTCAGGCTTTGCGAAAAACCCTCTGTCGTTCCTTTTCACACACCAGGCCAGCCACCTGATATCGGCCACGGAACCCACCGAACACGAAATCGTGCGCAACTTCCGCTTAATCGATTTCCTCATAAGCCCCTCCCCTGCCCGTCCGGCGCTCTACCCCGGCGCCGGCGAGGAAGCATTTGTGAAATCATGGAAGGAAAAGAAATATATAACAATAGCCCCCGCATCACTCTGGTTTACGAAACAGTACCCCTTTACCAAATGGATTGAGTTTGTGAATGAACTCCCGGGCGATTTTTTTGTTTATTTACTTGGAGCTGCAAGTGATATTCAAATCTGTGAGGAGATTATCAACCAGGCAAAACATACGGGTATAATAAACCTTGCGGGGAAACTGAGCACACTGCAGTCGGCAGCGCTGATGAAGGGAGCCATAATGAATTTTGTAAACGATTCGGCCCCGCTTCACCTGGCATCGGCAACAAACTCGCCTATAACGGCAGTGTTCTGTTCTACGGTGCCTGCATTCGGGTTCGGGCCGCTGTCGGATAATTCGGCCGTGGTTGAAACCGCCGAGAAACTTACCTGCAAGCCCTGTGGGTTGCATGGACACGAAGCCTGCCCTGAGAAACATTTTTTATGTGCCGAATCCATTAAAACAAGTCAATTAACCGTTCGCATAAAGTATGAGCAAGCCTTTTGAAAACGATATCAGTAATGCACTCTGCGTGCTTGAAGAGGGCGGCGTAATCCTTAACCCCACCGATACCGTGTGGGGACTGGGCTGCGATGCCACCAATACCAAGGCTGTTGAAAAGATATTCAGAATTAAAAGCCGCACCGAAACCAAAAGCCTGATCATACTGCTCGACAACCTCAGCGAACTGCCGGAGTATATCGAAAAAGTGCCGGACATCACCGCCGACCTGCTGGCAAGCATCTCGAACCCAGTAACCATAATCTACTCCAATGCACGCAGGCTTGCACCCAACGTAATAGCACCCGACGGAACCATTGGCATACGCATCGTAAAGGATGATTTCTGTGCCGAACTGATACGGCGCTTCGGCAAACCCATAGTTTCAACATCGGCCAATATATCGGGTTTCGACGCACCGGTCACTTTCAGCCAAGTATCGGACGACATAAAAAAAGTCGTCGATTACATTGTTTTGTACAAACAGGATTACTTCAACCGTTCGAAACCATCCACTATAATTCGCCTGACCGAGAACGGGATTTATACCATAATCAGGAATTAAGCTTTGTTTAATAAAAAATATTACCTTGTTAAACAATTTGCAGCGAACAAAAGCGCTGCTGAGTCGTTATTGTAGTTAAACATCTGAAAAAAGTCAGCATACGAATGGAAAAGCGTAAAGAATACAAACTGGACACAGTTGATAAAGAAACATTACAGAAATGGTATTACCTTTTAACGCTGGGCCGCAAGCTCGATGAAAGGGCTCCCAATTACCTCAAACAGGCCCTGGGCTGGTCGTACCACGCACCCTATGCAGGTCACGACGGCATACAACTTGCCATAGGTCAGACGTTCGACAGTACAACCGATCATCTTTTCCCCTATTACCGTGATATGCTCACCGCTCTTTCGGCCGGTTTAACAGCCGAAGAAATAATCCTAAACGGTATTTCAAAGGCTACGGATGTGGCAGGAGGTGGAAGGCATATGTCGAATCACTTTGCTAAACCCGAATGGAACATACACAATGTGTCGTCAGCAACCGGCAACCATACCCTGCATGCAGTAGGTGTTGCGCGTGCTATAAAGAAATACGGAGGAAAAGGCGTTGCTATCAGTTCGCAAGGCGAATCATCAACTTCCGAAGGATATGTATATGAGGCTATCAATGGCGCCAGCAACGAGAAACTGCCGGTAATTTTTGTATTCCAGGATAACCGTTATGGTATTTCGGTACCGCAGCGCGATCAGTCGGCCAATGCGTTTGCAGCCGATAACTTTAAAGGATTCAAAAACCTTCGCATCATACACTGCGATGGGAAAAACATATTCTCTTCGATGAATGCCATGGAAATGGCAAAGCGTCATGTCATCGAAAAACAGGAACCGGTTATTGTTCATGCCAGCTGTGTGCGCATACACTCGCATTCCAATTCCGACAAACACGAACTATACCGCGACGACAACGAACGTCACTGCGCCAAGGCCAGTGACCCGCTCGACAGGTTCCGTATTATACTGTTACATTCCAAAATCTTCAGCGAAGAAGAACTTACCGCTATTGATACTCAGGCACAGGGCGAAATGATGGTTGCACACCGCAAGGCACTTGCAGCACCTGATCCAGATCCGGCTTCAATATTCGATTTTGTAACGCCTCCCGCTTACATACCCGCAAAATTTCCTGACGGGCTTCACGATCAGAAAGAAGGCCGTTCGCTTAAACTCATACAGGCGCTTAACGAAACCCTTAAAGAAGAGTTCCGCCTGAACCCCGATACATTTATCTGGGGACAGGATGTAGCCAATAAGGATAAAGGCGGCATCTTTAACGTAACCAAGGGCATGCAGCAGGAATTTGGCAGCGCACGGGTTTTCAATGGCCCTATAGCCGAGGATTTCATACTGGGAACAGGCAACGGCATGAGCCGTTACGATAAGAAAATAAGGCTTGTGATCGAAGGCGCCGAATTTGCCGACTATTTCTGGCCTGCCATGGAGCAGTATATTGAGCTGTCGCACGACTACTGGCGCAGCAACGGGGCATTTTCGCCCAATATCACCATACGGCTTGCTTCGGGAGGGTATATAGGTGGTGGTTTGTACCACTCGCAGAATATCGAAGGTTCGCTTGTAGCCATACCCGGGGTGCGCATTGTATGCCCTTCGTTTGCCGACGATGCAGCTGGACTGCTTCGCACTTCGATGCGTTCACAGGGCCCTACCCTGTTCCTCGAACCCAAGGCATTGTACAACGATCCTATTGCCGAAACCATTGTCCCCGACGAATTCGAGGTGCCTTTTGGAAAAGCACGTACCCGCCGCACAGGAACGGATCTAAGCATGATTACATATGGCAATACAACCCATATGTGCATTGCTGTAGCAAACCGCATTGCTGACGAAACAGGCAAAAGCATCGAGGTAGTGGATATACGTTCACTTATCCCGCTCGATAAGGAAGCCATACTGCAGAGTGTTGCAAAAACAGGCCGTGCCATAGTTGTTCACGAGGACAAGGTTTTCGGGGGTTTCGGAGGCGAAATTGCGGCTATGATTTCCGACGAAGGCTTCAGTTTCCTCGATGCTCCTGTGCGCAGGGTTGGTTCAACTTTCACACCGGTCGGCTTTAACCGCATACTCGAAAAAGCCATCCTCCCCGACGAAGAACGCATTTATATAGCCGTAAAGGAACTTTTGGAATTCTGATTCGGATAAGGCCTTTTCTATACCTTTATGATAAAAAAATCACGCTCTGATCAAGGGGTGATTTTTTTTGTTTAAGGGAGGTTCAGGGAAAATTGATAATGGACAAATGATAATTCACAATGGGTTGAGAGGGTGATGACATCTG
>CAISRK010000316.1 GCA_903887815.1 uncultured Bacteroidales bacterium
CCCTGGTCCATTTGAGTTCCTGGGTATCCATATTCATTTCCCAGCCCCCGATTTTCCCAATTCGTTGGGAGTCCTCAAGCAATTGATTTGTACTTTCCTTATCATTTTCTTCCTGCTTACGATCAGTTATATCCCCATATATAATTGCGACCCCATATCCTTCGATAGGTATAGGTACTGCAGATACATTGAGCCAGGTAATTTTGTTTTGGTTTTTTACTATCCCCATCTCGGTATTCGTAACCTGGCGCTTGTCCTCAAGTGCCCGTACGCTTGCAAATTCGGCAACAGGCATTGTAGAACCATCTGGTCGTATAATACGCCATTCCTGTCCATCAATCTTTCGTTTTTCCTGTTCTTCACGCGAGATGCCCAGGAGAGTTTCCGCAATTTTATTTGACTCAACAATATTACCGTTCGAATCTGTGATTGTAATGCCAATTGGGAAAACATCAAAAAGGACCTGGTATTTGGTAAGGATGGTATGTAAATCCTGTTCGGTTTTCCTGAGTTCGGTTATGTTTTCGAATATAGTGGCAAAACTCCCCTTGAATGGACAATAAACATTAATAGCAAAATGCTTATTAAGAGGGGCAAAGTAGGTTTCGAAAACCGCAGGTTTCCCGGTAAAGGCTACCCTTGAATAAATATCGAAATATGGTGGTTCGTCAACCCCGTATGCAACTTTACTTGTTTTATTGATCACAGTCTCCCTCGAAATTCCAAGCTGGGCCTCAAATGCCGGATTGACTTCATTGATAATATAATCGCAAGGAACTCCCTGATCGTTATATACAAGAGTATGAAGGGCGGAGCCTTCAATCATATTGTCGTAAAGGGAACGGAACTTCTCTTCATTTTCAATTAAATTTCGTTCAGTTTCTTTCCTTTTGGTTATGTCGAGTATCCTGCTGAAAATATGCTGAACTCCTTTCAATGTAAAAGTTTTTGCAGATACCAGACCTAAAAGAGGGGTTCCGTTTTTTCGTAAAAACACGGTTTCGAAATTTTCACAAAAACCTTTTTCCAAAAGCTCATTTACCAGATATTGACGCTCTTCCTTATTTTTCCATAAATTGATCTCAGTGCTTGTGACTCCATATACTTCTTCACGTGTGAAGCCTGTGAGCAAACAAAAACCGTCGTTCACTTCTTCAACCATCCCATCGTCAAGGCGGGTTATCAGTGTAGCATCAGGACTGGTATTGAAAATTAATTCAAAGTTTTCCCTCTTTTCAGTAAAATCAACAGGTTCATATTTACTGTTTTTATCTAAGGGTGGATAGTTGACTATATTCTTTTTGTGCGCAAGTTTTATATTTTTGTTCTCCAGCTGGAGTTCCTCCAGCACAGCTATAAGCTCTTCCCTGGTCATTTCGCTGTAGTTCATGTGTTTTTATTTTAGTGTCCATACAAACAAATCACAATTAAATTATTCATTTGCTGAAAATGAACCTGTTGAAAACCAAATGTGACTTAACTTTAATTTGAAAGCCAGGTGCAACAATGTTTTGTTTAACCTGCCCGTGTGCCAGGCTCATCGTTGCAAACGTGCCCAAAAAGCAGGAGCAGTTTGCCTTTAAACCTGTAAATGTCACGGCCAGGATCACTCCTGTAGCCTTGGGAAAGAAGCACTTAGCAGGATTACTATGGAAGAACTGCAAAATTCCGTTACCCGATTTTAATGAAAAACGGAATTCGTCCAATCAACACTGTAAATATATTATTTTTTAAAAAGCCACGGCAATTTTATGTATTTTTTACTAAAGGGGCATGATAATAGACAATTGAAAATGGACAATTGACAATGGGGTTGATGGGTTGAAGGACAATTTACAGTTGACAATGGAAAATGGACAATGGACAATGGTTAAAGTGTTCAAGGGTTTCATCGTTTCCGAAATTGCAAATCGCAGATTCAATTCCCCCCTCTCACTCCACACTTCTGCCCACCCTAATACCTCAGCGAGTCAGCCGCCATTTCTGTCACAACTTCATTTTCGAAATTATAAAGCTTTACATAAGTGAGGGAAGAGATATCTGAATTTTGCGGGGTTACCACTATAAAATTCATTACAGTAGGGCCGACATCATTCTGGTCGATCCAGGTGCCTGTGTTGGCATAAATCGATTTGAGCCCGTCATGGTTATTGCAGGATAAAATCGCAGCATCATGTGAGTGCCCGAATATGACAATCCGCTTATCGGAATCCGGGTTCAAAAAGTACTGCATCTTTGCCTGGTTATACGATTCGATTGATTTTGCTGAATTTCCTATAGACTGGGCGGCCGGAATAGCAACAGCCACATGATTGAGAATCTGCCGCTGGATCCACTTATCCTGCATTCCCTTATAAAGCTTAACATCAATAAAGCCGCCTGGAGTAGTCTGGAAAGGAAGAATATCGTTTATCGAATAGGTGCCGGAGTACCCGTTAATGTTTGTTATAATAATTTTTGCATCATGCCTGCTTGCAAGGGGTACGTAATTTATACCCCATTGCCATACTTTCCAGTAAATATAAAGTAAGTATTGGCTGTCGTTGCCCGAGACCGTATTTTGGGTAACAATTTTCATTGTATCGCCTGCAAGAGGGTGATTCTGGTATATGTGTTGTGCAACTATGCGCGAGAAAAAGTATCCCGGTGGCAAAATGGAGCCTGGAGCAATATCCTGGTTCGATAGCGGGTCGGGTGCCGAGAAAAAATTGTAGCGGTGTCCGTGCTCAATAACAATAGTTGGGCAGCCGGCCGGTGTATATCTGCCAAGTCCAAGTTCTGCCTCGCGTGCCTGGTTTATACCCGGGAGTATGCTTTCCACATTGGCTGCTGTAATAGTCATATCATGGTTACCCGGAATATACGTAACCCGGATTTTTCCTTCCTGTATAATACTGTTAATGGCATCGAAAACGGCTTTGTTGGTTGCAGCTATCCGTTTTACAAAATCAGCCTGGTCTTTTCCCTGGTAAGTATCCATTGTGGCCGGTATAAACCATTCGTCGAGCATATCGCCTGCAATAACAAGTTCCTTGATATCCGGGGCCGTTTTTACCCGTCTCAGCCATCGTTCGAAAGCGCCGAGGTTTGCATTCAGTTCGGAATAAGAAAGATCGGGACCCAGGTGGATATCGCTGATAACAACAATCATGTTACGTTCGCTTCCTCCGTTGCTGAAGGGATTCAGCCCGGCATACTCTGTTGAAGGTTCGTCAGGTTTTGAACATGATGAAAGAACAGTCAGGAGCGAGATCAACAATAGAATAGCAAGTGTCAGAAGAGTTTTCATGCCGTTTTGGTAAGCTTAAATTTGTGTTTGACTGTGTAATCACAAAACGCAGTATCCTTTTTCTTCCGACAGCAAAAGTATACGTCTTTTCGCATGGTAAATATATAAATAGGGTCTGCTGTTTAAATAACAAGGTCTTGTTCGCCAGGTAATTATGACTATATTTGATCAATCAAATGCACGGGAAAATGAACAAGACCCACAGAAAGGTTGCACCTACC
>CAISRK010000317.1 GCA_903887815.1 uncultured Bacteroidales bacterium
GGTAATGTCGATATTCTGGGCAATATAATTCGGGCCACCGTCCTTTTTATAGTTGTTAATTCCAACAGAAGTGCAATGATGCGGCATATCCAGCAGCCGGGCATTGGTCCATATTTCATCGACCAGTTGAAATGCAAACATAGTATTGAAATCAATTCCGGAACCGGCACTTATCCCTTTTATCTCATCGAACAAATCCGGTGTCCATTTCCTGATTGCCGGAATATAATCAGTCGAATCCAGGAAGATTTTAATAAACTCGCCGGCGGGCATTTTGTAATTAAGTTCAATATCTTTTTCCCATAACCCGACGAGTTCATGTATCCGGTTTTTCAGAACTTTCCCGTGCCGGAATCCGTTTTCGTAAGGAGTGCCGTTTAAATGCAGTACCGGAAGATATTGATTTGTTGTATCAGGAAATGCATCATCCCGGAGTTCAATTTTTGTATTACCGGAAGTAACGAGCAGAAGCGAAATAACAATAATTACTGTAAATACCTGGCTTTCGGTTTTAATCATTTGTTGGCATTATTATGACCGAATGTATATCGGTATACTTTTCAGACTCCTGGTTAAAGCCTGAGATAGCCATTGCAGCGAAGCTTATTACACACAATTATCTCCGTTCTTATTAGTCCCCTGACCTGGTTACTTCACACAAATATAAGCAGTTTACAGGATATAAATAAGTATGCCGAATATAATATTCAACAACAGCGATGCAGCTGTGAGCAATAAAAATGAATTGCAGAGGTATTTCCATTTCACGTATTCGGGATTCACCACTGACTTATATAAACGAATATACAGCTTTGGCATAACCAAAAGTGAACTGATGCCCAGGTTCCGCCCATGCAGACTGTCAATGTAAAAATGTAGCGCCACCTTACACAGAAATGAAAGGATGATCGCCAAACCTGATACTGTATGCAGAAAGTGCAAATCCATCAGTTTAATTGTGTAAACAGATTCAATGTACAATGTATCACGAAAGATTCATTTGCAGAAACACATAGCTATAAGTGTTAAATGTTAGACCTGCCTCGAAAAAAATTCATACTTACAGCAGAAATGCATAATACAGGTTCAAACTATTTTCGTCGGATAGCTAACAGGAGTTCCAAACTTTTCGAGGGCAAAAAAAACACACATATTCTTTCTTATTTCGCAGAATTACCTGTTAATCAGTTTTGCACTTCCAATCGAGTACCTTTCACCCTGCAGCGAAATCTTTGATGAAGCGGTATTAATTTCCTCGAGTTCGACAGGAGATAGCACAACTTCTGCCGCTCCCAGATTCTCGGAAAGCCGATGAAACTTCGTGGTTCCAGGAATTGGAACAATCCAGGGTTTCCGGGCCAGTATCCATGCAAGTGCAATTTGCGCAAGCGTAGTATTTTTGCGCTGAGCTACTGCTGCTATCAGGTCTACAAAAGCCATGTTGGCTTTAAGGTTTTCGGGCGATAAACGAGGAACGGTACTGCGGAAGTCTTTGCTGCCAAAGGTAGTATTCGCATCCATTTTTCCTGTCAGGAAACCTTTACCCAAAGGGCTGAACGGCACAAATCCAATTCCAAGTTCTTCGAGCACAGGCAGTATCTCGACTTCCGGCTCTCTCCACCACAATGAGTATTCGCTTTGCAAAGCCGCTACCGGTTGCACTGCATGCGCACGGCGGATAATCTGCACACCTGCTTCCGAGAGGCCAAAGTGTTTAACTTTTCCCTCCCTAATAAGGTCTTTAACTGTACCTGCTACATCTTCGATTGGGACTTCCGGGTCAACACGGTGCTGGTAGAATAAGTCGATAGCATCTACTTTGAGCCTTTTCAGCGATGCTTCGGCAACTTCCCTGATGTGCTCAGGGCGGCTGTTTAGGGCTGAAGCACCTGTTGTGTCGAAGCCGAATTTTGTTGCAATCACCACATCGCCCCGGAATGGTGCAAGAGCTTCGCCCACAAGTTCTTCATTTATAAACGGCCCGTAAACTTCGGCAGTGTCAAAAAAAGTCACCCCGCTTTCTACTGCTTTGTGAATAAGCGTAATCATTTCATTTTTATCGGCAACAGTTCCGTAGCCAAAACTCATACCCATACAGCCGAGCCCTATCGAAGAGACTTCCA
>CAISRK010000318.1 GCA_903887815.1 uncultured Bacteroidales bacterium
ATGGCTTTCTGAAATAGACCAGAAGTAATTCTTCTTCAACGGTTTTAACCTGGTATTGCTCGTTATTAGTTGTAATATCCTTGATTTCGTCTTTATCAAAGTAAAACTTGAAACCCTGTTGGAACAATGCCAGTGCCTGAGCATAAACCTTGTCGATTTCTACCTGATGCTGGTAATCGATAGACAATACTTCGAAACACAGGAATCTGCGTGAGCCGGTAGAGTCGTTCAGGAATTGGCTGGTGTTTACTGATCCCATAAAAGAAGCTCGCCTGGGGAGGGTTTCGTTATTATGGCCATAGGCACGTCTGGTCCGGATGGCAGATTTCGTAATCACTTCCTTTAATGTTCCGATCTCAGTGCGGTTCATATTTTCCAACTCATCCATATTAATGAACCAACATTCAGTGAGATGAATGAGGGTATCTTTATTTGTTGGATTGATTGTGCCTGAGAAAAGATAACTACGAAGCTCAGTTGGACATAGGTTTTCCATCCATGTTGTTTTACCAATTCCCTGGGGACCTGAAAAAATTATTGCAGTATGGTTAACAATCTTTTGCACCATCAAAGATGCAACAGAAGCTACTATCCACTTTTTGAAACACAACTGCCAGAATTGATCATCCGTTGTTGAGATGGTTTTAGAAAGCTGTAGAATAAAGTCTGTTTCACCATCCCAGGGAGGCAAGTGATCAAAGTATTCTTTAAAAGGATCGTATTTCTTACTGAAATTTGAGTAGATGATGCTTCTTAATCGTGCAATACTACATGGAATATTGTTTTTGAGTAAAGCACGGAATAGTGAATTTTCAAGGTAGTCAACCATAGGCACGAATTCTCCGGTACTGGTATTCAAAATCTCTATTATACCTGAAACGATGTTGTATCGTAATGTAGTTCCGGCAGATAAGTAGTTCTCAATCTGATCGATTATATTTTTCTTCTTTTTCTTCTTACAAGTTTCTTCCTGAGGTGAGGCAGGAGGCAAGGCGGCTGTTTCATTGAGATCAAATGATTTGACAGGCGATACATCGATTCCGTATTGTTTTGCCAGAAAAAACAGAGATTTAGCTGTAGTTCCTGAGCCATTCGCCTTCAGGCATTTATCAAACTGCTTATCGCAAGGTGCTGACTCATACTTGGATGAAAGCCGACTTATTCTGTGGAAGTACCCCCTGCCACCTTCACCCAGGGCATCAGTAAGGGCAAACCCGATTTTTATCCAATTACTATAGTCGTTGGTAATATCAAGTTGACGCTGTTCCAACTGGTCAACAACATTATTAATATCAGTGTCAATCATAGTGGTGCGGGTGCTAAATGTTTCGGATTTTGAATTGAAGTAGAGCTCCGGATCATAAGAGAAAAAACAAAGCCTGGTTACGTCTTTCCCTGAAGCATCAATCGGGAAATTCAGTTTACTCTCGTAATGGGTCTTCAACTCATTGAATACCGTTGCATGGTTTTCCCTTTTTGCGTCTGTTCGGATCAATATCTTCAGGCCGATATTTCCCGGGCTGATAAAACAGGCATAAGTAAAAGGAATAGCTGTGGCTGAAGTTTTTATTGTCAGAAGCTGGCTGTCTGGAATTTTATCGAGATCAAGGATGATAAATCCTGTGTATTCCTGCATGAATTCCGTTTTACGTCCACCTTTAAAAGTAGCTGAAGGCGTGAAAGCTGGTAGGGACTTTTTCCGGTTGGTGTATTCCTTATCTTTACCCTCCTGGAGTAAAGCCCTGAGGTTTTCGATCTGCTCCCGGTACCTGCCATTTTGGATATGATCCAAGACGGCAGGCAGAGCCAGATCTTCCGAAACCTCGTTGAAGTTTTGAAAGATTGATACAATCATGGCCTTTACTTTTTAGGGTTAAAAGCTTTGATGTAATGCTTTTTCAGATGATCTTCGATATCGCCGGCACGGAAGTAAATCTTACCGCCTATCTGGCTGAAGGGTAATACTCCGTTGTCGCGGTAGGATTGGAGGGTTCGTTTGGAAATCTTCAGTAGCTGGCAGGTTTCCTGTATATCGAGCCAGGGTTCGGAAAGGGGAGTGTTGTTGTCTCCCTTATTATTGAGATTGCTTCTAATCTCATTGATGTTCCTGATGATTTCTTTGTAAGCTTCGGATTCGAATGTTACGAGTTCCATGTTTTTTGAGTATTTAAATTGATGAAGATTTTTTAGTGATTCCACAGCGTTGAAATCGGAACAAAGTTGGGAAG
>CAISRK010000319.1 GCA_903887815.1 uncultured Bacteroidales bacterium
ACACGACAAAGATATACTGAAAATGAATTCAAAATGTCTCTTTAGCAAAATTTTTAAAAAGAATCAGGGTATTTGAAGTTTAGCTTATTAAAAAACACATTTGCTTATTATTAATTCAGATATTTGTAAAGTCAAATCAATTAATTATACCATGAAAAGATACTTTACTACTTTAAGCATGACGTTACTTGTTGTAACTGCCTTATACAGCCAGACTCCGCGCCTTGTATTATTCGAGGAGTTTACGAGTGCATCCTGTTCGTGGTGCGCATATTTCAATCCCGGATTTAATACTTTGTTAAATGCAAATTCCGCCGTGTGCACTTCAATCAAATACCAGAGCAATTTCGGGTTCGATCCGATGTACAACCACAATAAGGTGGATGTAAATAACCGGGTTTCGTACTACGCCGTTCCGGGTTACCCCGATGCGGTAATGGATGGCAATGTTTTTCACGGGTCGCCGGGAAGTGTCACACAAGGTATGATTACCACAGAAAGTGCTGTTGCTTCGCCATTCGAATTAACAATAAACCAGCAGCTTAGCCCCGGCGGAGATTCCATATATGTTACCATGCTTGGGAAAGCAACTGCTGCAGTTTCCGGATCGCTCTTTGCTCATTGTGTTGTTATTGAGAAACATATACATTTTGCTACAGCTCCGGGTACTAATGGAGAAAAGGATTTTTACAACGTGATGAAAAAGATGCTTCCATCAGCAAACGGAACCGCCCTGCCTACTTCTTTTCAGACAGGAGATTATTTCTTGTTACGCTATTCGTGGAAACTTGAGAATGTTTATGATAATGCTGAACTGAGCGCGGTTGGTTTTATTCAGAACACGCAAACAAAAGCACTTCTGCAGGCAGCAAATACAACAAGCACTCCTATAACAGGAGTCTACCCTAATGACCTTACCTTGCAGAATCCAGGAAACCTTCTGGCAAGTTATTGCGAACCCTCGCTGGAACCCACTTTCGAAATCCAGAATAATGGTTCCAACCAGTTGATTTCAGCCGAAATCAAATACCGGGTGAACAACGAACCGGAAAAAACCTATAACTGGAGCGGCAGCCTTGGATTCCTCCAGAAAACAATTGTTACCCTTCCTGTAACTGCTTTCACTGTTCAATCGGCCAATGCATTAAAGATTTATGGTGTTCAGACCAACGGCGGCAGCGACGGATACCAGAAAAATGATACCATCACGTATTCTTTCCCTGCAGCAATGGTGACACCAACCCAGCTGAAACTTTACATAAAAACGGATAACAATCCTGAAGAAACCACATGGGATATTAAGGATATGCAAGGAAATACAATCGAATCAGGAGGACCTTATGCAAAAGCCAACTTCGGATACTCGGTAACACTTAACCTGCCTGCTTTTAACTGCTACGAATTTACCATGCACGATGCGGGTGGCAACGGGTTGACCAACGGTTCAGGTGCCTTTTTCTCCTTCTATTACACTGCCGGTTCAAATGTTATAATCTTAACTGGTACTAATTTTGGATCTACGGCTGCCAGCCAGTTCACCACATTTTCAGGTGTAGCTGTTGAACAAACACCAGCTGCTGAAGCATTCACCGTATTTCCTAACCCGGTTTCAGGAAAAGCGACTGTATCGTTTATGCATACAACGAATGACCCAATCACCTTGCTCGTTTATAATTTACAGGGCAAACAGGTAATCAATCTTCCTGCACAGGCATATTCATCAGGCAAACAAAATATTGATGTAGATTGCAGCAAACTCGCACCCGGTTTCTACACTGTAAGGGTAACCTCAGGCAGCCAGTTTTACAGTAAGAAAATCACTGTCAGTAAATAAATTAATCTGGAAATTACTTGCATAAAAAAAAGTCCCCGGTACCAACCAGGGACTTTTTTTATTGAACTTAACGGTATTTCTATTTGATTTCCCAGGTATCGCCGCTGTTAAGCAGATCATCAACACACAGGATTTTACTTGTTGCTTTAGCCTCAGTAATCTGATCTTCGACCATATCATCATAGGTCGGGTACATTGCCGAACGGATAACTCCAAGTGCAACAGGGAAGTGAGGCGGATACATCTTGGCAAGCATCAGGTGAACACCCGGATCCTGCTGGTACTGATCATGAACCAGGAGGTCATCTTCGGTTATCCCGTTTTCACCAATAGTGACTACTTCAAGCTGGGTGCCGTTGAGGCGAATTCCTTTATCGCGGTTTTTACCAAAAACAAGAGGTTCGCCGTTTTTGATATGGATCTGTGAATCGTCGCGTACTTCTTTATCGGTAACGGCGCTATGAGTTTTATCAGCAAAAATTATACAGTTCTGGAGTATTTCGATTACTGAAGTACCATCGTGACGGGCAGCTTCGAACATTACCTCTGTCATTAGTTTTACATTGGTATCGACAGCGCGGGCAAAGAATGTACCCTGTGCTCCCAAAACCAGCTCACCTGGGTTGAAAGGATGCTCAATGGTTCCCTGTGGTGACGTTTTTGTAACACTTCCCATCGGGGTTGTGGGCGAATACTGTCCTTTGGTAAGGCCGTATATCTGGTTGTTGAACATCACTATATTAACGTCGATGTTACGACGTATTATATGAATGAAATGATTCCCACCGATTGCCATGGAGTCGCCATCGCCGGTTGCAATCCAGACACTGAGGCGTGGATTTGCTATTTTAATACCCGAAGCAATGGGATTGGCCCGTCCGTGGATACCATGAAATCCGTATGTATTTACATAATACGGGAAACGCGATGAGCATCCGATACCGGAAACCATCATAAAATTCTCTTTGCGGTAACCTATCTTTGGGAACACGTTTGCTATGGAAGCAAGTATTGCGTGTGCACCGCATCCGGGGCACCATTTTACCATCTGGTCGCTTACAAAATCGGCTTTGTTGAGTTCAACTACCGATCTTTCTATGGTTTTATTTGGGAATTCGAACATAATTTTTACCTCCTAAAGCAATTCGTTAAACTTCTTAACTAACTCGGTTACTGTAAACGGAAGCCCCATAACTTTATTATACTGGGTATATTTAAAGTCGGGTTCTTTCATCCTCAGGTAGTTAACAAACTGCCCGCTGTTAAGTTCACAAACTATTATTTTCTTAAAACCGGCCAATACTTCGTGTGTATTTTTCGGCAATGGCATAATATGGTGGAAGTGGGCAAGGCTGATCTTTTTCCCAAGTTTCTGCAATTCTTCGACAGCAGCCTGTGTTGTACCACGTGTACCACCCCAGCTTACAACCAGCAAATCTCCTTTTTTGGATCCTTCGATTCCCTGTTCGGGGATGAAATCGGCAATTTTCTGAATTTTTGCTTCACGCAGATCGGTCATGACCTGATGATTCATCGGGTCGGTGCTTACATTACCGGTAACATTTTCTTTCTCCAAACCACCAATTCGGTGACGAAGACCTTCAGTTCCTGGAATCGCCCATTTGCGGACCAATGTTTCGGGGTCGCGCTTGTAGGGTTTATATTCCTTATCATTAGGCTCAGCCATAGGCGGATTGATTGAAGGCAAATCAGCAACTTTTGGAATACGGAACAATTGCGAACCGTTTCCAAGGGAACCATCAGTAAGCAGCATTACCGGTGTCATATGTTCCATGGCAATTTTTGCCGACTCATACGCATAGTCGAAACAATCGGACGGCGTTGAAGCTGCAATGATTACAACAGGCGCTTCCCCGTTGCGTCCGAACAAGGCCTGCATAAGGTCGCTTTGTTCACTCTTGGTTGGCAAACCCGTTGAAGGCCCGCCGCGCTGAACATCCACAATTACCAGGGGCAATTCGGTCATTACAGCAAGGCCTATTGCTTCGCTTTTCAGCGAAAGTCCAGGCCCTGAAGTTGTTGTTAAGGCAAGTGAACCTGAATAGCTGGCACCAATTGCAGAGCATATGCCTGCAATTTCGTCTTCAGCCTGGAATACTTTAGCTCCAAGTGATTTGTATTTTGCTAGTTCAATCAGAATTTCAGTTGCTGGTGTTATAGGATACGAACCAAGAAACAAAGGCCTGCCCGAACGTTCTGAAGCTGCCAGAAAACCCCATGCAGTAGCAACGTTACCTGTAATATTGCGGTAGCGACCGGGGGCCATTTTTGCTTTCGCTATATGATACGATGAGCCAAGGGTTTCAACTGTATCAGCATAACTGTAACCGGTTTCGAGAACCAGTTTGTTGGCCTCGATCATCTGCGGTTTTTTCTTGAATTTATCTTTAAAATAATGGACAGTCGAATCAAGGCTCCAACTAAAGATATGGTATATAATACCTAAGGTGAAGACATTCCGGGTGCGATCAGCAGTCTTGTTATCGATGCCCAACGGCTGCAATATGTTGCGTGTAAGCATCGTAACAGGTGCCTTAACAAGATTGTAACCATTCAGACTATCATCTTCTAAAGGATTGGTGAGGTAGCCGGCTTTTTTGCAGGTTGCTTCATCGAACATGTCGGCATCAACAATAATCGTTGCTCCCGGGCGTGTCCACTTTAAATTTGACTTAAGCGAAGCCGGGTTCATTGCCACAAGAATGTCAACGAAATCGCCTGTAGTTTCAATTTTCTTCCGGCCAACATGCACCTGGAAACCGGAAACGCCTGCAATTGTGTTTTGCGGGGCACGGATTTCGGCAGGATAGTCAGGAAAAGTAGCAAGGTCGAGGCCCTGAAGTGCAGCAGCATCACTGAAAAGTGTGCCTGCAAGTTGCATGCCATCGCCCGAATCGCCACAAAATTTTACAACAACATCTTCTTTCTCGATGAAGTTCGTCTGGTCGCTCATGAATTTATCTTTTGAATGAATTTAGGGTGCAAAGGTATAAGTTTTTAAGAGATCAGAAGTTGAAAATCTTATTTATATGAATTCTAAAAAACAATATCGAACAAATTACATATTTCTGTTTTACAACACTTTAACACTTCGACAAACCAGTACAGTGTTAAAACTTCGTGAATTATTGATCAAAAAAGCTCGTCA
>CAISRK010000320.1 GCA_903887815.1 uncultured Bacteroidales bacterium
CCCAAACTTGCAGGTATGATAAAATCACCTGACAAATTTAAAGTTCCTGCACCGGAAAATGTAATATTACTCTGAGCAGCTGCCAATGCACTGAAAGTTAAATTTCCGGCAATGTTCATCGTACCGGTCGTAATATTAATACGGTCGATTAAAGTAGTAGTTGCTGATTCACGGGTATTGGGATCGTTGGCTAATTCCACACTGCCATTAACTGTCAGTGTTCCGGCATTTACATTAATAATTGTTGATGCCGCTGCTGATGGAATGTTCATATTTAAATCGCCATACACTGTAAGGTTGCTAACATTATCGGAAAACGTTAATACGCCGGCCGCGGCATTCAGGCCCATATTTAAATTGTTGCAAACAGCGGTAATCCCTGTTGGAATAGTAACCGTGTATGCGGTAGCACCTTCGCTGATATAAACATCATCGCCCGTTGTTGGCACTGAAGCGCCGGCAGTTCCCCCTGATGAAGTAGCCCAGGTTGAGGCTAAATTCCAGTTTCCGCTGGCCACAGCGTATCTGGTATACCCTACGGAAATTACAACTCCAAACGTGATGCTGCCGCCACAGGTTAAATTGGCTGTAACGGTATAAGTAGCCGAACCCACCGTTGTGCCAATTGTTGTACCGCTGATTACACCCGTTGAAGTGTTTAAACTCAATCCGGTTGCAGCATTTAAATCAGGACTGATGCTATAACTTGATACCGCAGTAGAACCCGTAAAGGTTGGATTTAACGGGGTTATTGTTGTACTTGGATTAATGACATTAGGAGATGTATATCGTAACGAAACATTTGAATTGAGTATGCCTGTTTTTGTAGTTGTGCACCCTCCTGTTAAGGTTACCACATAGTTGTACAACCCGCTAACCGAAGGCGTTCCTGAAATGGTAAGCACATTGGATGACCACGAGCCTGTAACTCCTGTTGGCAATCCTGTAACTGTTGCACCGGTTGCGGTTGTGGTTGCATAAGTTATGGGTGTTATCGCTGCACCAGAACAATACATCTGATTATCAGTATTTGCAGCTGATAATAAATTAATGGCACAGGTTGCTAAAGTAGCAGACCCAACGGTTACTCTTCCGGTATTATTTGCGAAATAGGTGGTGTTATTATTCGTAGCTCCTGAATATCCCCAGCTGCCGGCAGCCTGAGCCGTACCGGAAAAGGAAAGTGTACCGGCAGTATGTGTAGTTAAAGTACCTAAATTGAGTAAAGCGCTATTATCAATAGCCAGGTTATTTGTAACTATTGTATTTTGCGATAAAGTAACACCTGACTTATTGTTTATTGTTAAACTGCCCACGGTTGCAGGAAAAGCTGCTCCGGTAACCTGGGGCGAAGTGCCGATAAATTCATAATTAGCCGCAACATTGTAAGCACAGGTTCCTCCAAAACAAATAGCCACATTTGTGTTCTGTATTGTCTGGCTGCCTGCTATAAGACCTCCGCTCTGTCCTATTTTCAGGGTGGCACCGCTATTTAATGTAAATTGACTGCCTGTTGAAAGAATTGGATCGTAAACCCGCCCTGTAGGCAAAACGATCAACGTACCGGCAACTGTGAACGATCTGTTTCCGGTACCTGCATCAAATGCAAAATTACCGGCAATGGTGCCGATTCCATTTAATGTAAAATTAAACCTTGCACTTGTTGCTCCTGCAGTAAATGTGGTACCCGAAGCAACGTAAAAACCCGCTGTAATGGTAAGCGTATTTCCTGAGGCTGCTGCCGCAAATAAACAATTCCCCGTGACCGTCAAACTATTTAATGTAATAGTTGGAACGGCTGTTATATTAGCAGTTTGATTGCTGTTGATAATTACATCATCAGCAGCAACCGGAGCAACGCCACCCGACCAGTTTGCGGCAGTTGTCCAGACACCACCGCCCGTGGGCAACCAGGTCTTGGTTGCAGCATTTGCATTCAGTATCATCCCCAAAACCATCACCGCCACCAGCAGCCCGATTCGCGAGGCACTGAATAGTTTACCAGTCATATGCCACTGCGATAACAGGTTCACATTAGCGTTTATTTTATTTCTAAAGTAAATCGTTTTCATATTTCGGGTTTTGTTTGTTTCGGGTAAAAATGATTCCTTGGTAGCTGGGTTTAAAACGGGAGCGTAAAGGTTTTGCATGATATTGAGTTTTAAAAAAATCGGATTAAAAAGGCTTAAGAGTTTTTGGTATCAGGGGTAAGTTCTGTTCAGGTTATTCCCGTTAGGGCCGCCTGTTTACAACTTCCCCGGGGGGAGTACTCTTTTAAAAACATTCTTTTCCCGGATTTTTTATTTTTACACCAATGCGGTGAAACTTTATACCTGATTGAATAATCACAAAAAGCCATTTCATGGTCCTGGGAAGTTAAATACAACTTGCCTAAAAGTGTGAATAAATGGGGTAAAAGCTTATGCGTTGTCCGAACGCGGCCCCTAATGGCGAAACTTAGCATTGCGGTGCCGATTGCGAATGGCAATCCTGCATCCGGAAGATAATTTCCTGTGCTACAATTTAATACTGGCATATAACAAGCACTATTAGAGGGCTTTACAACCTCTTTTAACTGGCATCCTCCTCGACTAAACGGGGTTGCTACATTCAGAATACCGGGGTGAGGTTTTAAAACCGAAAAAGCTGCACGTATGGCAGCACTGTTGAATGCAAAGTAAGATTCTGAGACCGGCGTTATTCCTGCATCTGCTCGAAACAAGGTGAGAGCCAGCAAAAAAAGTAATTTATTTTTCATAAATTATATTTTAAGAATTTATAAATCCATAAGCCTAACAGGGATGTGAACTGCGTATAGTTCTGATGAACCCCGTTGATCTGAAACTTCAGGCAATAGCGGGTATAAACTCTTGCCGGTGTGCGCTTCACATCCGGGTTTATCCTAACTTTAGCCTGAGGCATCTTTATAAGCATTATTTTCTGAATTAGTGATGATTAAAGAATCATCGGGATAGTTTTTGTTTTAGTTTTTGAAGATAAACTCTCGTATCGTATTTAAAAAACTTTCGTCCAAACCGGGCAGCGAAATCAGTAAAGCGTAATTTTATTCTCAGTTAATAAAAGCTATTTTATACATATGTGAGAGTCCACATCTCATGTTCTTGTTCATGCAAGGCAATGTTTATGCCAAAATAAAAACAGGAAACATCCCTCAAGCCTCACCGATGCTAAGTCACTCATTAAAAGACCTATAAAAAGCAAAGTTTTTTAAGGAAAATCGATTCCACTGTTTTGCTTCGGCACAAACCTGGGAAAACCCATGAAATAATCGTACTAGTGTGCGAAAATACAGCATCCCTGTTTTGTGAGATTCCTTGCAGTTGCAGCTATGGTGTAAACTCATTTCCCTTATAATTTTTTTTAACAATAATTCGGTAAGTTTCTCTTTTTTTTCAGCCAGGCTGATAACTCAACCTGGTTTTCGAACCGCAGCCCGGGTGTTGTGTTAAATAAGCGTGATTTACAGTATGCCTATCCTGCATTTCGCTCAGGCGACCCTGGCTTTTCATGTAGAACACTCCATCCTGTAAACCGGTGGTGGCTTCATCAGTTGTCGAAATTACGTTGGCTGCAGGAAAACCTGTATAGCAATTTACCATCCTGACGATCGCTTTTTATTCATCTTTCTCCCGCATGCGCCATAACGAATTCTCCCGTTTTACGCTTTGATTTACGTGCAAAATACCGACTCCAGCCACTTAAAATTTCACATAACAATATTATGACCACTTTACAAAAAAGTCTGTAAGAAATAGGGCATTCGTATTGTAAGAAAAGGATGTTTTTTTGTAAGAATTCGCCTACAAAGAACCAGCAGGCAATCTAGGAGCCGGCCTTTGAGGTACTTAAAATCCGATTTGAATTCAGTGCCGGATTGGGTTACGTGCTGTTATATTTAATGTCCGAAACAGGAAATGATTTATCGTTTCCGGCAGGCTTTTTCGCAACAGGAAAGGAGTGTTTTGCAGCTGATGGTTTTGGATATTTAACTGATCAGAGATTATACCCACTGAACTTTACCAGGTAGCCCCTGATAGAGGCCCCGTTGCGGTCACGCATATTTATATTCCTCCTGAGGAATGATTTCACCCCGCCTATGCCCCCGAGATGTGCGGCAGCCAGAAGTCCTGAGCGTGTAATCAGTACGCCGCCAATAGTTTGGCCAACATAGCGTTCGCAGCTATGCATTGCAGCTGCATTTGCCCTTATGAGGGCTCTGAGTGCCAGGTCCTGAATTTCTTCGGGAAATACCGCGGGATTGGTTTTGAATTCCTCGAATGTGATTCCTCTAAAACCAAGGTTTCTGAGGGTTGTAACCTGGAACTGGTAGGTACCAATACAACCGTATTTATTATAAATGGTCCAGTCGCCGCCTGATTCCTTAAATCCAAGTTCTTTTTTCCACCGGGTAAATTCATTCTCCCAATTCCATTTCCTGAGGTCAGTGGCTGAACGTTGCTTGTAACATTCCTGCAGAATACCGGTAAGGTTTGGGGCAAAACAAAGGCTATAGCTGATAGCGAAGAATGCGAGAACGACCGTTTTCTTAATCATTTGTGAGGGATTTGGTTACTACTTTAACACCAGGCCATGCCCATTACAAAAAACGTATTGTGAGCGTAGGATGTTAACTCTGCAGGCTTCAGGAAGGAGACAAAATCCGGAATATAACTGGTATTTCGCCGGCTGCAAACGGCATGTAAACCTTCCTGTTTTTTACTGCCGGTAAGTTATCACCTACCAAAGGCTGTGCCAGAAAGCAAAAATGATAAAATAAGGGACAGCTTAAAATATGTAATTAATTATTAATGTGACACTTAGAGCCAAATTTTCCAATTAAATAAAAATGCTTTACAATTACAGCTAAGTAAAGAGAAATGTAAATTTTTATTAAATAATCGAACAGGTGTTCGGAAACAACTGTTTTGACTGCGAATTGCAACCGATGATGTGCACCCTGGTTTAATCTGTTTTCATGCATTTCGGATTCCGGATAAAGATTATAAATTGGGCTCACACAGCTCGGGAGTTAGAAAGAATACCTTGCAATTTTCACCTGGGGAGTAAATGTATCCTCGTAACAGCATCTTTTTGCTTTGCCGTCACATTTTAAGTAAGGGAAAAGCCGTTAGGAATACTTCAAACCGGAAACAGGTATGCAAACAGGGCTATTGAACGGAGATGCTGAAACAAAAAATCACGGCAAGAGCGGGATTGCTTTATCACTTGATTTTAGCTATTTTTGCGAAGTTTATCCCGTATTATTAACAAATGGAGGACAATAAATTCCTTCGAAATCGAATGTAAATGAAGAGATTACTCTATTTCCCTATAGTTCATAATCAAACGGATTTAGGATCACTTGGTCAATCGCTTTCGGCCGAGGGCGGCAAAAAGTATGGGGCTGCTGAATGGCAGGAACATATCGTAGAAGTTGATAGGGCATGGAATAAAATTGAAAATGAAATTTCCGGGCAGTTGAAACAAACAACAGCCGAAAAGCTGAAAATATACCAGGACGGCCTGCCTGTGGTTGATGCAACAGGGATACAGATTGTTAAGGATACTGCACAAAAAGGCAGTATCAATTATGCAATCATCGACCGTTTGCTTATGCAGGGCGCCAAACTCGAACTGGCCGAGAATATACATCTGCTGATGAAAGAGTATCAGTTGCTTTCGGATGTTGCCAAAGCGGAAACCCAGGCTGATATAGTAAAGGCGTATCTCATGTATACCGATGCAGCCGCTGAATTATTAAGCGAAAGGGATGCTTTTATCGCAAACCAGATCAATACCACGCTCAAAGAGGGTGAAACAGGAATTGCTTTTTTTGGCGCAGCTCATTCCATTACCGATAAATTGAATAAAGATATAACAGTGGACATCATACGTATGTTCACGGATTCCATTTCAATAAAACTAACCGAATAAGCGAAAACAGAACTTTCCATACGCGAATAAAACCAGGTGAATCCTGAGCTATTCGCCTAGTCTTCGCCTTTGCTAACGACAATGCTATACTTTTTCATTTTCCTGATAAGGGCATCGCGGGTAATTCCCAGTATATCGGCAGCTTCCTTCTGGTTATAGCCACATTTCTGCAGGGCTTTCCTTACCATTTTTATCTCTTGCTTTTTCAGGTCCACAATTTCGTCACTGGCATGCACTTCCTTCGTGGTATCAGATTTTACGCGGAAGTCAGCCAGGCCGAGCGAATTGCCCTTACAAAGGATAATGGCCCTTTCGGCCATATTTTTTAGTTCCCTGACATTTCCGGGGAACTCATATTTATACAATACATCATACACTTCCTTTGTAACGTGCAGGTTTGGCTTATTGAACCGTGAAGAGTATTTTTCAACAAAGTGGTCGAGCAGCGGGCGTATATCCTCTGGCCTCTCGCGGAGAGCCGGAATATGTATGTGCAAGGTGTTAAGCCTGTGAAGCAGGTCGAGCCTGAATTTGTTATCGTGTATTCGTTTATAAATATCGTGGTTTGTCGCCGACACAATCCTGAAATCGGTTTGTATATCGTTCGTATCGCCTACCCTGGTAATAACCTTTTCCTCGGTGGCTCTCAGAATCTTTGCCTGCAGGTTGAACGGCATATCCGCAATTTCGTCAAGAAACAGTGTACCCTGGTTGCATACTTCGAAGAAACCCATTTTGTCGTTGATGGCGCCGGTAAACGATCCTTTTTTATGCCCAAAAAACTCGCTTTCGAGAAGCGAATCGGTGATGGCGCTGCTGTTAACGGCACAGAAAATATGGTCTTTCCGGCTGCTCGAATAGTGTATAATCCGGGCTATATTCTCTTTGCCGGTTCCACTCTCGCCTGTAATAAGCACGTTGGCATCAGGGTAATTTGCAGCAGTAACCGCCAGTTCAAATACCTCGAGTATGGCAGGACTCACCCCAATAAACTGACGGTCGATTTTTTGTTCAAGCGTTTTTGATATCAGCGAGTTCCTTTCCTCCATCTGCTTCAGTTTCCGCTGCATATGGAGGTATTTCTGGGTGCGTTCGATCGCTATCTGTATATCGATGAACCTGAAGGGTTTGCGAAGGTAATCGAATGCCCCGAGCCGCATGGCTTTAATAACGGTATCCATATCGCCATGTGCCGAAATTATAATAACTTCCATGGCAGGGTACTGAAGTTTCACATCTTTCAGTATGTCGAGGCCATTCACGCCAGGCAGGCGGACATCCAGTATCAGCAGGTCGATAGTTTTGCTGCTTAATATTTTTAATCCTTCCGCCGCGGTATTGGCTTCAAACGATTCATATTCCGAATCATTGAAAAACCCGCTCAATTCTTCCGTAAACTGTTTCTCATCATCAAGAATCAGGATTTTTATCTTTTCTATTCGTTTCATTTTATTTTATTTTTCGGCCAAATGCTTGTTAATTTATACTGTATAAAAGCTTCCACTGTTTTGAATCTCAATTTCTGAAGGATTTTCTTTCGTGAGATCATTTACGATAAGGATGATTCGCCCTGTTTGGTAAAGTTGAGATCCATAATAAGGCTGATTTTGGTACCCTCTGTCATTTTGCTCGAAACCTCTATAGTTCCGCCCATTTGCCTGATAATCTGGTAACATATGGATAACCCGAGACCTGTCCC
>CAISRK010000321.1 GCA_903887815.1 uncultured Bacteroidales bacterium
ACAGCTACCCGGTCTGGGTACTCTTGCCGGTATTAATGGCGAAAAAGGAGACAACACCATTTTCTATGGTTTTACCTCATTCACTTATCCTACAACTATATTCACCTACGATGTTGCAAATAAAACATCGGCTGAATTTTTTAAGCCCAAACTCGATTTCGACGCAAGCGCTTATGAAATAAAGCAGGTTTTTTACGAAAGCAAGGATAAGACCAAAATCCCGATGTTTATAGTGCATAAAAAAGGACTTGTGATGGATGGCAAAAACCCTGTCCTTTTGTATGGCTATGGCGGATTTAATGTTAACATGACACCCAATTTCAGCATCAGCCGCCTTGTGTTTCTCGAAAACGGTGGTGTATACTGCATGCCTAACCTGCGCGGCGGGGGCGAATACGGCGAAGAGTGGCACAAAGCCGGCACGAAGCTGAATAAGCAGAATGTGTTTGACGATTTTATTGCTGCTGCCGAATATCTTATCAGAGAGAAATATACTTCGCCTGCTATGCTGGCAATTGCCGGCGGTTCGAACGGAGGCCTGCTCATTGGGGCTTGCATGTCCCAAAGGCCCGATCTTTTCAAAGTCTGCTTCCCCGCTGTTGGGGTAATGGATATGCTTCGTTATCATAAGTTTACAATCGGTTGGGCCTGGGCCAGCGACTATGGCACAAGCGATGACGACAGCACACAGTTCCGCAACCTGTTAAGTTACTCGCCCCTGCACACGATAAAGGACGGAATTTGTTATCCTGCTACCCTGGTTACTACTGCCGATCATGACGACCGTGTTGTGCCGGCACATTCATTCAAATTTGCAGCTACACTGCAGGAGAAACAGGGATGCAACAACCCTGTGCTAATAAGCATCGAAACCAAAGCAGGGCACGGAGGTGGAAAACCTACTTCCAAGGTAATTGATGAAATGACCGACATGTACTCATTCCTGTTCTATACCATGGGAATAAATCCCCGGAAATAGGAGAGGAGCCGAAAAGTCTGGAGGCTGCCATACGATTGTGGCAGCCTTTTATTTTTTGCGTTTACGGATGAATAAATTCCTTGTTACACAATAAAAGTAAGCTTTCGCAATTATTTTATCAGGTAAAACCCAGATTCATACAATGAAAGAAATAAAAACCACGCTTTTCGGAAGCTTACTGATATACCTGGCGCTGATCTGTGCATTGAGCGGGTATGCCCAGCAGGAGGAAGTGAAAGCCGATAGCCTTTTTGCTTCACGGCTTATGCAGGACAATCTCGAACTGTATGCTAAGCTCGATAGCCTTTCGACGCTTGTGAAAACATACAGGTTAAATGCTGAGGTTGAAAAAAGCCGTATCGACTCACTGCAAAGCTTGGTCGCCCAATACCAGGCCCAGCTTGTTGTTGCCGGCCGCCGCTCTGATACTCTCGAATCGCAGCGTATACGCCTTGCCCAGAACATGGTGAAATTGCGTCAGGAAATACTTGATATTAAAACTATGCTCGAAAAAACACTTCAATCGATGCGTGATAAGGAATTCCTCTATACCGAATGCCAGGCAAAGCTTCATGAAGCTGAGGCTGCGGTTTCACTTAACGAGGCCCGGTTCGAAGGCAAAAACGACGTTAGCAATACTAAAATTGAAGCCAGGGAGCGGGAAATAGCATATATGAAGGAAACCATTACCGAGAAAGACCGCATAATCAGCGAAAAAACAACCGAACTTTCGGGCCTTTACCGCGATAAGAGCAATTCATTGCGTATTCTCGATTCGCTTTCACGCACTCTTAATAACAGGGAACTGGAACTGGCAAAGGTAAGTGAGCACCTGCGGATTATCGAAAGCCAGTACAACGAAATGGTGGCAGCCAAAACGGCCGCGCAAAACAAAAAAAAGAAAGTACGTTTTGTTCAGGGTTTTGCATTAAAAAGCTTCCGAACCCCTGATTACCAGCTTACGCCGAAAAGTTCCTCTTCAACGGCCACGTATGTAATTACCAATAAGAATGCCGGTAAAGTTGAAATCGATTACATAACCGGTGTAAGTCTTTCGATGTACGACCTTAGTAAACCGGACGGGAAATATACCTACGATGCCGGTCTGTTTTTCGGGTTCGGCGGAACCAACTTTTTTAAAAATTTCTATATTTCACCAAGTGTGAAAGCTTTCGACTATTTCCATTTTATGCTGGGGCTGAATGTTGCTGAATACGAACTACTCCAAAGCGGGTTCAGCGAAGGCGATGTATTGCCACCCGGCATGAGTATCCCGACTGTAAAGCAGTGGAAAGCAAATGTGTTTTTCGGAATGACTATTGATTTTGAGCTGCTGGCAAATATGACGAAGAAATTCTAGTGGCTGCTGGCTGGACAAGGGTTCAATGCATTGAGTGCGTTTCAGGGTTGAAAGGTTGATGGGTTGAGAAAAATTGACAATTGACAATGGATAATTGACAGTAGACAAGGGATAATGTGGGTATAGTCAAGGTGTTTCTGGGATACCATGGGGATCAGGATTTTCAAATTTTCAAATTCTCACATTTTCAAATCAATCCCTCAATCCCTCAACTCGCCCCTCCCCGTGTCCCCATGTCCAGCCGTCCCCTAGTCTATTTTTCTCCCACCCCGGCAATCCTATCGAAATTGGCACTATCTTTGCAGCCCTTTAGGAACAATCAGGGGCTGACCGGTTTTGACAGCAAGGACAGTGGGATTGTAAGCATGCCGGGACTTTGAGTGAATGGCCCGTTAAAACCAAACACCCGCGCCAACTAAATGGCAACAATTACGATTACGCATTAGCCGCTTAATCACAGTATTAACCTGCTAATTGTCCTCCGGGAAGCCTCGCCATCCGGCGTCCCGCTCAAGGGCATCGAAAAGGGAAGGATAAGGTTGCTGGTGTCCCGACGGCAACTCGAAAACCAAAGGGAATAAGGGAAGGATTGGGTGGCTTTTTGCCGGTTCTTCTCCCACAATCAACTAAAAGCTAAGCATGTAGAAAGCGGTTTTGCTGCTTGTTTGGACCCGGGTTCGACTCCCGGCAGTTCCACCAGAGAGTAAAATTAATTAAATAAAGCACTGTATACGAATAATATACAATGCTTTATTTTTTTTTGTCACATAGTATAGAGGGTGCAAAAATATACAATTTTTTATTATTGATTCAACTCAATCGTTAAAAAAATCCCTAAATTGTTTTTGTCACCTTTTTACCACAAAAAACATATTATCATGTTTGAAAAAATAGCTTCGTCCTCTAATTTGGAACCACTATTTTTCGAAATAGAGTTGATATTGTTTTTCAATTTCCTGGATTTCTACATCAGTCAAATCCCTGAATTCTTTTTCCCTTGCTCTTTTGGATATTTTGCTGTTGTTTTGTTCCAGGAAACGGATGAGCAAGGCTACGGTTTTATCCGGCATCTGGAAAGTATCATCCAGCCATGATTTCAATGCATCATATTTTTGCAGGTAATCGACTTCTTCCGGAATAATATTATTGATTGTATAATCAACGCAATCAAAAAGGAATTCTGCCTGTGGAGTGACATCAAAATAGCGATAATAGTCTAAGGTTTCATTTAATACCTCAATATTATTGTTCCGTGTTTTCCTCCATTCGATGAACTCAAGTATGGGATGCGAATAGTTCTCGAGCACATGACGGTAATCGGTTATCCGCTCCAGAATGGCTGCTGATACAGGAAAGATAATTCCCTGTGGTGTGTAATTCATTTTTGCTAACAAGTGATGGATCAGGTACCGGTGTATTCTTCCGTTACCATCTACAAAAGGATGCATGAACACAAACCCAAATGCGATTTCGGCTGCGGAGAGCACAGGATTAAATTGAACATTTTCAAGTAGGGAAGCAGTTTGAAGCAGACCTGCCGACAATGTTTCCAGGTCCTGCCAACGGGCTGAAATATGTTCGGGAATAGGTTCGCCAGTGCTGCGATCGTGTTCACCCACAAAACCACCTTCTGTTCGGAAACCCATTGTTACAAAACGACTGTTTTCGATAACAACCTGCTGCAGGCGTAGCAATTCTTCTTTCGAAAGGGGCTTGCTGCCCGCTTGTCCTATGGCTTTTCCCCAGCGGATTGCGCGGTTCTGTGTTGGGGTTTCGCCCTCAATAGTAAAGGATGCTTTGGAATCTTTCAGTAACAGAAATGCCGAAGTACGTAGCAAAATATCTTTATGCACTCCTTTGATTACAGCATTGGTTTTTTCGGAAAGATTCTCCTGAATGTAGCTTTCCAGTTTGGCTGTTTTATGTATCAGTGGACAAAAATTTATTGTTCCCGGCAAATTGTTGCGGATGCGATGACGAGGTGAGTTTATGTCTTTGCCGCTTGCGTATTGTAGCGTTTCGTCAATAACCGGAATGAAATTTTTAAAGGTCAGGTCAGATATAGGTAATTTTTCCTGCATTAGCCATTCGTACAAAAACCATATTTTCCGAGTATACTGACCAGTAGGCTCGGTCTTAATGATGGCAGTAATTTCTTCCGGACCTACTTTTTCGAATAGTTTCTTAAATAATAGCAGGTTGACTCCTTCGTATTTTAATGCAAAAGTTAAATGTGCCAACAGCGTTTCATCCGGTTGATATGTTGGGCCGAAAACCATCCACCCTTCCGTGGCATATTTCCTGTTCCGGGCACTAATGATGCATAATTTGGATGGGAGCGGAACCTTTAGCTCATAGTGGTTGATAACAGCACTGTAACCTGCGAGCAAACCCGTTTCGGGTGCTGTTAGTCCGTGAAAAACGAGTATTTCCTGTGAAAAATGGGTATTTATCATATTGTTTCATGAAAAATGGGTTTTGCAAAGTTATGAAAAACAGGTATAGATTATGAAAAACAGGTATTTTATTTAGTTATTTATAAAAAGTAGGTTTTGTGGTGTTTTTTTTCATGCAGGACCGATGCATTTTTCATTCAAAAAATTCTTGATTTCCACATTTTTTTAAGACTCAAAATCCGTTAAAATTGTTTTATGAATTTATTATATGTGCTATAAATGTGCTAAAAAAAGGCTACATTTGTGCTAAGTAAATTCTGATTTAGAAGGAGTAAACTGCCTGTTTACAACTTAAGATTTGCGGAAATAATCTTTAAAATGCATCAGCTTGGGCATGATGAATTTTAGATTTTTCAGACAAAAATCAGGTTTATCAGACAAAAATAGGTAAATCAGACAAAACGTAAATAATTGATAATTAACTTAATGTTTAACCAAAACTAGCTTCCCGGCAGCTCCACAATATTAGAGCACTGTATGGTAAATCGTACAGTGTTTTTTTTATACAACCCTTAATTCAGGGGCAATTCAGAGGTATACTGGCAATTTCTCTCTCTCTTTAATGTCCTGACACTATTTTAACACCAGTAATGACACCCATAATTGGTATTTGAACCGAATGTAATCGGCGATAGAAAATTCTTAAAGACCAGGTGTGAATTCTTTTGTTTATAAAGCCCGATGCAGCAAAGGATCGCTTTCTGTATTTTTAGGATGTTTAAGCTTTTGTTCAAACCTGTATCGGATCAGGTGTTTCTGCATTTCGTAGAATTCCTCGTCCGAAACTCTTACGGGTTTTTGTGTTACCTCATCGAACAGCTGGGAAATTCCTGTTTCCCTAAAGAAAAACTGTTTCGCAATCTTGATTAGAATACCCTCTTTTTCAAAAACAACATTTCCGAGCCTGCGCTTTGTATAGAATTTGCCAAAGCGATATTCATTAATTTCGTCATAGTCCTCATGAAACAAAAATCCTTCCGAGGCCAGGTCGGTAATTATCTTCTTAACAGATGCACTTTCGAGGCTAGTCATTGATTCGAAAAAGTGTGCCGAAAATACAGAAATTTAAAATATAAAAATGCATATTCTTTGCATCAAAATATCATGTATTGTACAGATAGATCAGAAATGTGGAGTAAATTACAAAAGTTGTTATTGTTTTAGTTTTATATTGCAGTTAATCAATTAATTGTGTAGTATTGCTATTGGTCTCACTTCCATCAGGCTGTTTTTGCTTATCTTGCATTTAGACTGGGTTAAATTCCTATTATCTTTTTGAACTGTCCGCTGAAAGTGGAAACTGTGTTGAAACCACTTATGGGCTAATGCCTGTGCTAAATTCATGTTGCCCCCTAATTCTAATTATGTGAAAACCGGATCAGTCATGATAAAGTTGTGGCGGCCCTGCCTTGTTCAGTTGCGAATAAATTGCCTGCATGCCTGTTTCTAACCTCCAATGTTATGCAGTTTGCTTTCATTTGTTACCTTTGGAAAATTTCCGAATGTAAATAGTTTACGCTTGAGAATTTTCTGTATCTGCTTAGTATGGT
>CAISRK010000322.1 GCA_903887815.1 uncultured Bacteroidales bacterium
ATTGCAGCTGCAATTCAGGTGGCTGATGAACTTGAAAGAATGCCTTCATATAAAAGGTATTCAATCCTTATGCAGATCAGCGACTACCTGCATGAACTCCGACAGCAACTTGGGGAACTCATTACCCTCGAGTCGGGGAAACCCATCCGCTACGCCCTTGCCGAAGTCGATCGTTCAGTCCAGACCTTTGCTGTTGCCGCCGAAGAATGCCGGAGGTTGCCGTCGGAGTATTTTTCAATTGACTGGACTCCTGCCGGAACCGGGAAAGAAGGATTCGTGAAATATTTCCCGATCGGACTTGTTGCCGGTATTTCTCCTTTCAATTTCCCGCTTAATCTTGCTGTTCATAAAATTGCACCTGCTATTGCTGCCGGCTGCCCCATCGTATTGAAACCTTCCAGTTTAACACCATTGTCGACACTGATGCTTGCACAGATCATTGATCGCACTGAACTACCGAAAGGAGCACTATCCGTTTTACCTATGGATCGGCTTACCGGGAATAAACTCGTTACCGACGACAGGTTCAGCCTTCTTTCGTTTACAGGTTCGCCCGTAGTTGGATGGAAAATGAAACGGGATGCCGGCCGTAAAAAAGTCGTTCTCGAACTGGGGGGAAATGCAGGTGTAATCATTTCGCATGGTGCCGACATTGAAGCTGCCGTAAATAAGTGTGTTGCCGGCGGGTTCGCGTATTCGGGACAGGTGTGTATTCACACACAACGTATTTATGTAATGAATGATTTGTTCGGAATATTTGCCCGGAAGTTTGTTGAAAAAGCTAAACAACTTCATCCCGGTAACCCAATCGATCCAGCCACTGATATGGCCGTTATGATCGATGAAGCCAATGCTCTAAGAGTTGAGGAATGGATAAACCAGGCTGTTGCCGGGGGAGCAAAACTCCTGCTGGGAGGTAAAAGGGAAAATAATTATATGCCGCCGACAGTCATAACCGGATCGGCTGAAGATATGCTTGTTTGTTCAGGTGAGGTTTTCGGACCTGTTGTTGTAATTGAACCGGTCTATAGTTTTGATGAAGCTGTAAACCGGGTAAATTCAGGTAGATTTGGGCTGCAGGCAGGGGTATTTACCGATAGTATCACCGAAATGAATAGTGCATTCAATAAATTAAGAGTTGGAGGCGTTATTATTAATGATGTGCCCACTTTCAGGGTCGATCATATGCCATATGGAGGCGTAAAAGACTCAGGCGCAGGTCGTGAGGGTGTGAAATACGCAATAATGGATATGTTGGAACCGCGTTTGCTTGTAAAGAACTGTTGAATTTTATGTAATTTTGCCGGTTGCCCGTCCTGTTACTAAAACGGTGATCGTATATTAAGAGTGTTAACCGAAGTGAATGACTGAAAAGGATCAAGTATATATTCAAGGCTTAAAAGAAGGGAATCGCGAGGTTTTTGAAAAGCTGTTCAGGGAATATTATCCTTTGATGTGTAACCACGCGCGCAAGTATATCATTGATAAGTCCACTGCCGAAGACCTGGTGCAGGATCTCTTCTGCAGGATATGGGACAAACGGCTTGAATTGAAGATCAGTACTTCAATGGCAAATTATCTCTACAGGTCAGTTACAAACCTTTGTTATAACCATTACCGGGATTCGGAAACTGAACGGAAAACAATCAGCTTCCACGGTGATGATATGGAAGATATGATGATTTCGGGCAAAACGCTGCCTGAAAACGGTGAACTCAGCGAACACTTCGGAAGAGCCCTGCTCGGTCTGCCCGAAAAGCGGCGCCAGATATTCGAACTAAGCCGTTTCGACGGTATGAAATACCACGAAATAGCAGAACAACTCGACATAAGTATCAAAACCGTCGAAACCCAGATTACCAGGTCGCTTGAGTTTATGCGGAAACAACTTAAAGACTTTATTTGAACTGCCAGGGAAAAGGGGTTGATAAAAATATATTTTTCACCTGTAAGGGTAAAATCAATTTCGCGTGTCTTTAAAGAGTCACAAAACAGTAAAATGAACAACCGGAAACTAACAAATGAAATCGCAAAGTACCTGGCGGGTGAGTGCTCATCGCCGGATATTGAACGTATTTCCGGTTTGTTACAGGCTGACGAAGCTTATAAACAGGCCTTCACAGAACTGAAAAGTATATGGGAAATACCCGGTGTATTGCCTGTTACTGATGATTACAATACAAATATTGCCTGGGAAAAGGTTTCCGCGCGTACCTCCGGTCAGCAGGTTCATATTGCACACAAGCCAGAAAGGCAGTCTGCATTTTTACCATGGTTGCGTTACGCTTCCATAGCTGCTGTTCTGGTATTAAGTTTATCCATATTCTTTGTTTATCGTCCCTATGTTTCGATGAAAACTGTGGCTTCCGGTCCTTCCGGGATTTCCCCGGTAGCACTTTCGGATGGTTCACTGATTTCCCTGAACCATGACTCTAAACTGAAATTTACCGAAAAATTTGGTAATCACAGCAGAGAAGTTTACTTTTGGGGTGAAGCTTTTTTCGAAATAGCTCCGGACCCTAGCAGGCCTTTTGTTATTGAAACCGGTGATACCCGTATCAAAGTGGTGGGAACATCATTTAATGTGAGGAATAGCGCCGGCGGTGAAATAATTGAAGTTGTTGTGAATACTGGTAAAGTTCTTTTCTATCGTGTGGACAAAAATGATCGTACTGTTGATCAGGTAATGCTGGTCAAAGGTGATAAGGGTATTTACAACTCAAAATCACACACTCTCTCCCGTATGGTTAACGATGATGTTAATTACAACAGCTGGAAATCAGGAGTGCTGGTATTTAACGAAACATCATTGGATAAAGTGTTACAAACCGTCGGGAGAAAATACAACGTTACCTTCCACCTGGCTGATACAAAACTTGAGAACCTGAAACTAACAGCTACATTCGACAACGAGTCATTAGATTCAGTCCTCGAAGTGCTCAGACTAATTCATAAACTTCAATTTTCTCACAAAGGAACAGATTACCTGGTAGTAAAAACCGCTGGTTAATTTAGATCTTTTAGAGTTGTTGTATGTCAGCTAAAAAGTGTATTTTAGTACTTCTTCCTATTTTATTATCTTTTCTGTTCCTTTCAGTTCAGCCTTTACTTGCTCAGCAGGTAAACCTCCAAAAAAAAATTTCCGGTTCATTCAATAATGTGTCGCTCGACTACGCCTTGCGTAAAATCGCTTCCCAGGCAAATGTGAAATTTTCCTATAATCCTGATCTTATCCCAATTGCCAAGCGTGTTACATTTCATTATTCAAGGCAAACCATACAGGACGTTCTAAAGCAAATACTCAATGATCCATCTGTAGCGTACCGGGAGATGGGAAACCAGATCGTCTTATTCCGGCCTGATGATGCGGTTGCTAAAACGGAAGCCACAAAAATCATATCTCCCGATAAGGTAGTTCCTCCAACCAAAAAAAACCCGGATACGGTTTTTGTATACCGCTCCGATACATTAACCTATCTTAAAAGGGATACCGTATATACTACTAACACTGTGCTTCGCACTGATACAGTTCGCCTGGTGGATACTGTTTTTATCGAAAAACACAAAACCCAGGAAGCCGGCCAGAACTTTAAAAACCCGTTTGAGAACAATTCCCTTAAACGGCAGAAATTTTTTGAAAATAACGGTTTTTTTACAGGGATCTATTTTGAAACCCTGCCAGGCCAGATCAAATTCGAAAAAACGGATAATCCAGGATATTATTCACTTATGAAACAGGCCGTTTCATCGGGCTGCAGTAATTATGCATTCGGAGTATTTGCCGGTTACGACTATTATAAAGTGGGGGCATATACCGGTTTAGGCCTGCTTCGTTCGAACGAACACTTTGAGTATTCATTTAGTAAGGAAACAGGCGGCTTCTATAAAACGGATACAGTCGAAACTTATTATACGCTGACCAATTCAGATACTACCTGGTATTATCTTACTGATTCATCATGGATTCAAAAGGAAACCAACCAGGTTGACTATAAAAATCTGAACACCTATACCTATTTGGATATTCCGCTTAACCTGAAATTCCGGTTCTACCAGTCGGGTTCCTTTTCGCTTTATGCCCTTGCAGGCATGAATGCACAGATCCTGCTCAATTCAAATGCACTTTTTATTGATCCCAAAGGAAGCCTCGAAGCTTCATGGATTGATAAGGGAAAACTCAGCACAGTTTTGCTGTCGTGGAATGCCGGACTGGGAACTTCAATCCGTTTGGGGAATTCGATGGGTATAATAGTCGAAACCACCTACAGGCGGCAGTTAACCAACCAGAACACTGAACTTCCTGTTAAGAAAACTGTTAGTATGTTCACTGTGAAGGCAGGCGTCTACATGAACTTTTAAAGTACCTTTACAGTTCTTTAAGCCGGTAACAGATGCAAAAACAACTGTTTACCGAAACTTTTTTTTGTCATGAATCAATCAATACCGCGTGTTTATTTTCCTTTGAAAGTACATGTCTTCAGCAACGCATTCAAAATGCTTGCTGCCGGTATTGTGATGGCTGTTTCAATCGTTTTTTCATCCTCTGTAAACGCACAGGTTTACCTTGAAGGCCACCAGGCAACCGACAGGGTTTTTGTTCCTGCCGATAATCCCTATATTGTTGTAAATGACTATACCATCGATCCGGGTGTAACACTTGTAATTCAGCCTGGTGTAGTGGTGGAATTTGAATATGGGAAGAGCATTATCAACAACGGAACCCTGGTTGCCGATGGGAGCAAAACAGAACGGATTGTATTCCGCCCAAAGAAAGACAACCCTGACTTGCCACAGTGGAATGGTATTGTATTCAACGGCTCGAAAACGGTAACAGAGAATAATCGCTATGTTTCCGGTTCAGTGCTTTCGAATGCCGATATCCTTAGTGCACTGTATGCAGTAAGCCTTCGAAACGGGACGACTCTCTTGATCGACAGCTGTAATTTCGAAAGTTGCTCGTTCGGTGCGATTGCCGAAGGGGCAACAAAAAACATACTATCCAACAACAGTTTCAGGGCTTGTGATTACGGTGTTTACCTCGCCGGAGGATTTATAAATACCGATAACCAGATCACCGGCAATTATTTTAACGGATGCAATGATGTTGGGATTTTCGTAAACAGTATAGCATCGGCTACCCGGAATCAACTAATTTCATCGAACCGGATTTTTAACTGCAATATTGGTATACACCTCGGTAATTATGGGCTAAATGGTGCCGGTAATGAAAAGATCGTCGATAATATTTTTAAAGGAAATAACACGGCCATAAGGCTATTTCACGACTCGACACAACTGAAGAATAACTATTTCGTCGAAAACAGTAATGCCGTTTTCTGCTATAATGCACAATCAAATCAGATAATTGAAAATGTGCTTGTGCGAAACACTTCTTCCGGGATTAATTTCAGGCAGGGCTCGGAAAACAACACAATTGTTTCTAATACGTTTTGCGATAATGCAAACGGGATAACTTCAACCGCCCAGGCAAACAGCGAAGGCAATCCTAATACAATTTCGTATAATTCATTCTACCGGAATAAACCTTCAGGTTCGGTTCAAATTGAAGATGGGAACAAGGCTTCGGCTCAGCATAACAATATTGTCGGAAACGGAGACTTAAGATCCTTCGTTAACATTTCGCTTAACGATATCCCTGCGGATAATTCGTACTGGGGCACTGTAAACACTGCTGCCATCGACAGCATCATACTGGATAACCTCGATAAGCCGGGACTTGGTGAAGTTATTTACAAACCTTATTCCCAGGGAGAAGTAATTATAGCCCCAATACTTCCTCCCGGCAAAGTAATTAAACAGATACAGAAAAACGTGGTTGTAGTTTCTTATGCCAAATCAACTGCCAGCGATGTTTCGGCCTATGCTGTTCATTATGGATTGTTCAACGGTTGGAAATTTACAAACAGGGTGCCCAACGGGAAATTGCTGCAAATGGCGCTGCCTGGTGCTGGTATTAACGATACGATTGCAGTTACTTCTATCGACACTGATGCTGACGGGATAAAAGATCAGCCGCAGGGGCATGAAAGCTGGTATGCTTACGCTGATCTGGCGCCCTATGCAGGACCTGATACCGCCATTTGTTATAATTTTAATTATACTTTCAGCGAAGCTAATGCAATAAACAGCGATAGTGTGATATGGAGAACGAGCGGCGACGGCCTGTTCAGCGATTCGCATATATTGAACCCAATATATAATCCGGGCCCTGCCGACTATCAGAACAGTCATGTTTATCTCACGCTGTATGCCTATTCAGGCGGAGTAATGAGCAGCGACCAGATGGAGATTACATTTCACGATGCCCCCCTTATTGTCCTTTCGGCTGACACAACAATAGTCAGGGATTCAGTATTGGTGTTGAGTGATTTAAGAATATACGGTTATAATACTATCAAATGGCGGACATCAGGCGACGGCTTTTTTAATGCAATCAACCTGATTTCCCCTGTATATACACCTGGTGTACAGGATAAGCTTGCTGGCTTTTTCAAATTGACTTGTTATGCTTTTTCCCTCTGTGGATTTGATACAGCTACTATTGCTGTTCATCTCGAAAAAGCATACAGTCTTCACGGTAAAATTCATGCAGGAGGGATGCCTGGTTCAGAAAGCAGTGTTAAATTATACAGGAATCAAAAAGGCGAATTTGTTCGTACCAGGTCTGTCCTTAGTTTGAGCGACGGAAGTTTTGAGATAAAAGGCTTAATGGTTGGCGAATATTTTATTTATGCTGTTCCCGACAGGTTGTTAAATCCAGGTTATCTGCCAACTTACTATTACAGCAGTATTAACTGGAATGGAGCCTACAAAATGCCTTTCGGGGAGGAAACCTATGATGTGGATATTGATCTGGAGCCGTACGGCAAGTTTCTGCCCGAAGGAGCAGGGCAGATAAAAGGGATATGCACGCAGGCGGCCGGGAGCAGCGAGCCTTGTACCGATATTACCGTTTTACTGTACGATAAGGAACTCCGTCATGTATTTGCCTGGCAACATGTAATTAATGGCGGCGATTTCCAGTTCAATGCGCTTCCGTTTGGAGACTATAAACTGGTTGGTGAAAAAAGCGGTATTCCTGTTTTTACTTCGGTGGTTCTAAGTGTAACACCTGGCCATCTGGTAGTTGGAAATGTGGAAATGATTTGTGGAAAGGGGAAATATGGTTTTAAGTTCAGCCCGGGAACAAGTCCATATGAAACTTCCTCGGTTACAGTTTATCCGAATCCATGCCGCGATGTTCTTTACATCACTGGCGTATCGGGAGCTGAGAAACTTTCGGTCCGCGTTATAAGTATGCAGGGCATACCGCTTGCCAGGCTTGATTGGACCTATAAGACCGATCATATCGAAGTGCAGCTGAGCGATGCGTCTCCGGGACTCTATTTTGTCGAAGTTTGGGATGCCCAAACGCTTGTAGCACGCAAAAAAATTATTCTACTTTAATAGTACAAGACTCGTTTGCAGGCTATCCTGCATTTTCAGCATTCTTTTATAGAAAACGTATAATCTGTTTCAGAACTTTGAAACAGCTAAGCGGTCTATTGGGAATTGTTAAACAAAAATCCCGCTGAAGGTTGCAAATTGCGTATTTACATTTGCAGCGTATAGGAATTGTATAAATTCGACCTGTAAGGCACATACATCTAATAAAAGTATATAAATAAATACGTGCATATATGTTTGACAAAACACCTGCAGGTTTATTTTATTTTGGCGCAGAACTGTTCCCTCTACATTGAAATATTGAATTTCCAAATATTTACAGAAATAATATTTTTTTTATGTTTGTAGGGGTATAATGCAGTTCGCGTGTCATTATAGTAGCTGCAAATAAAGGAAATTACAAGGTTTGTGGCTAAATGCGTACATAAGTTTATTAATATTAAACAGATACGGTGTTTACGAAGATGTAATAAGCACAAATTATTTTGAAAACATTTTCAAAATGTTTTCAAAATAATTTACTTTTGCATCCAAAATTAATAGATTTAGATTGCTGTTGGAATAAAACTAGTTTGTGCTTTTTGTATTAAAACTACTTTCTCTGATGGTTAGCGTAAAACAGAAAGTAGCTCTGCAGTTAAGCACCTTGTTGCCAACAGGTAATCAGGATACTGAAAGGGCGATGAATATCGCTCTTTTTTTTTGTGTTTGATCTGAAGGGTAAGAATCTGATAATGAAATTGAAAAGTTATGTTTCGGGTGAAGAAACAGCTTTTATTGACTAACAAATTTGTAATTAGTGGAACAAAACAGGAAATGAAACTGGCTTGATACAAAAGATGATTTACAGGGAATCAAAATCACTTTCCTTATTTATTAGAATATCATTCCGGATTACTACTTTCTAACATAAGATAAACAGCTAAATAAAAGAGTATTAACCTAATTTATCGCAAACAAGGAAAAAGTTAACTACAAAGAAATTAACCCAAATGCGTTTTTGTGATTGCGCATAATCTACTAGAATCACTTTTACATAATCTAATTATCTAATTACTAACTAATTCAAGCAAAAAGTATGAAAAAACTTCTTACAATGCTTTTTATGGTGGTTTTTGCAGTCACAACATTTGGTCAGAATTTACTGACCGAAGGTTTTGAAGGAACCACTTTCCCATCAACGGGTTGGACACTCAGTCCTGTTAGCACCTTCTGGTCGCGCGTAACAACTGGTACCTACCCAACATGCGCTCCTCATTCGGGAACCGCTATGGCCAGGGGCTACAGCTTCGGTACCATTTCAGGATCATTTGATCTTATCAGCCCGGCTGTTACGCTGAACGCTGGTACGTCTTACGTTGCCAGTTTCTGGATGTACCGCGATGGCGGTTACGCTACAAGCGTTGACATGGTTGATTTTGAACTGAGCAGTACTGCTTCTTCAACCGGTGCTACAATCCTTGGAACTGTATACCGTTCAATGAGCCTAGCACCTGTTGTTACAACAGAAGGCTGGTACAAATATTCCTATATTGTACCCGCAGCCTTGGTAGGTTCAAAATACCTCGTATTGCATGCCACTTCCGATTGGGGAAACAACATCTTTGTTGATGATGTATCCATTGATGTACTTACTATTCCTAGTCTTTCAACTACACCAGTTCCTGCTGACGGAGCTGTAAACATTCCTGTTACCCAGACTTTAAGCTGGGGTGCTTCACCAAGTTTAGTTACCGGATACAAAGTTTATATGGGTACTTCCCCAACAACTATGACACTGGTTTCAACTCAGCCTGGTACTTCCTATACTCCTGCAGCTCTTGCTTATGCTACCAAATATTACTGGAAAGTTGTTCCTTACAACGCTGCCGGCGATGCAACAGGTGCTCTTACCTGGTCGTTCACAACCCTTTTCGCATATTGCAATGGTACTGTAACCGATTGTAATACCAATATCGGTATTCAGGGTGTTATGGTAACAACCGTTCCTGCTTCAACCATGGTAATGACCGACGATAATGGTAATTATTCACTTGGAGTTGGACCTGGCACATACACAGTTGTTTTCACTTTAGCACAGTATCAAACCGTTACCAAACCTGGTATCGCTATTCTTACTACTACTACCCTCAACACAACCATGTGCGAAACTCCGTATGCTCCAAGTTGCGCAAATGCAGCTGTAAATGCTACAGATACACAGTGCGTGGTTAACTGGTGTATGCCAGGCGGCCCTTACGAAATGCTTTATGATGACGGTACAGCTGAAAACTATGCTGCATGGACACTTCCAGGCAACATGATCGCTGTTAAATTTACCCCTAAAGGATATCCTGCACTTGTAAAAGGCGCACGTTTCTATGTTGGCAACAACACTTTCCCTGTAGGTGGAAATATTATTGGTTCAACCTTTACAGTTAAGATTCTGAAAGATGACGGCGTTGGTGGATTACCTGGAACACAGGTTGGAACTAATGTTACTGCTACTGTTACAGCTACAGGCTGGATCACAGTGACTACTTCAGCAAGTATTACTGCCGGCAGTTTCTATGTTGTAATGGTTCAAAACCAGGGCGACCCTAACTGTACTCCAAGAGGTGTTGACGAATCATTGCCAAAAGCATATAAGAGCTATTCGAAATTCGTTACC
>CAISRK010000323.1 GCA_903887815.1 uncultured Bacteroidales bacterium
CTAATTCATTTCCATAAATTATCACCTGTTCTAGCTGCTGCAATTAACAATATTGAGGCTTGCAGTTCTTTATCGGGGGCAAGTCGGTTCGGAGAAATAAAATGCAAATGAATGAATTCCATTAATATATTTTATTCATTATCTGCAGTTTAAGTGCAAACTTAGATTATTTGATTTTACAATAATCTGACCGTTCCAAAAAGCTTTTGTACATTTATCCGGTTAATCAAATGAGCGTAATTAAACTTCTAAGCATATGAAACTTCTTGGCCTTGCCCCCATGCTATGGACAAAACACCTGAACCTTACCGTCGGGTTTTATACCAATATCCTGAAATTCAAGTGTGATGAGCTGAACGAAGAAATCGGGTGGGCATCGCTGAGCCGCGACAATGTCCAGGTTATGCTTGCTGTGCCTAAGCAGCATCCTGAGTTTAAACAGCCACAAATGACCGGTTCTATTTATATACATACCGACGATGTGGATAAACTCTGGAAAGAACTGAAGGACAGCGTTGAAATAGTTTACCCCCTTGATAATTTCGAATACGGCATGCGCGAATTTGCCATTTCGGACAATAACGGTTATACGGTGCAGTTCGGGCAGGAAATCGATATAAATAAACTGAAGTGAAAAATCCCTGGTTCGAACACAAAAGAAGGTATTACAAACCGGTATCCACTTATGGCTGGCTGGTAACAGCCGCTGCAATAAGTTATATTGGATTTTCGGTAATCCGTATTACCGGGCAATCGCTGAAACTCAACGAAACTCTTATGAATATTTCGTTCCAGGTTATATTAACCGGCGTTATCTTTATATTGATCGCCTATTTTACCCAGAAACGCTGAGCGGATTTGTGAAAATTGCAGGATAGAAATTCCTCGAAATAATAGTCTCAGGAACAGGAACATCCACACCCGCATCCTTCAGGTTTGTAAGCCACAAGGGTGATGCTGAAAATACCGGTTTCGCAGGTTTTGAACTTTTCCAGATCGCTCTCCGGAATATACTTCAGAATAAGATCGTCAGGCAGTTCAATTTTCTTATATTTTTTCACATCCACATTTATAAATCCTGCTTCCATTATTATCTGAAGGTATTGTTCGCGGGGAAGAGCACCCGAAATGCAACCGGCATAAAGAACCGCATCATCCTTAAACGCCTGTGGTAATTCACCCTCCAAAACAACATCCGAAATACAGAAATGGCCGCCTTGTTTCAGCACCCTGTATATTTCGCTGAAGGCTTTCACCTTATCGGGAACAAGGTTAAGCACGCAATTGCTGATCGCCACATCCACCACCCCGAATTTGACAGGTATATTCTCGATATCGCCTAATATAAAATCAACATTTGTATAGCCCAGCCTGCGTGCATTAGCACGGGCTTTTTCAACCATGGTTTCGGTAAAGTCGATACCAGCAACATACCCCTGTTCGCCAACCAACGCGCGGGCGACAAAGCAATCGTTACCCGCACCCGAACCAAGATCAAGAACAGTGTTTCCGGGTTGAATAGCAGCATATTGAGTCGGAAGGCCACAACCTAAACCCAGATCCGAATCGGGGTTATAGCCTTCAATGTCGTCGTAACTTTCGCTGAAAACAGAATAATCGACTATGGAGCCGCACGAAACGGCGCCGCAGCACGATGGAGCGTTTTCTTCCTTTGTCTGGCCGGCAATTAGACCATATTTTTCTTTTATAATATCCTTAATGTTTTCCATCTTCGATCAGTCTATTGTTTTCAATTATCTTTTCAGTCAACCTGACGGCATCGGCAACATACTTCCGGCAACTGGTATTAAACAAACCGAGTTCATTAATCAATTCAAGGTCGCCGGCATCGCGCATGTTGAGGTCATTAAGCAATTTACGGCAGTTTGTCGAACCATTCAGCCTGGTGAATTCATCGAAAAGTTCAACTGTATTGGCATAAGAATCCAGCTTTTTGTCGTCGCTGTCGTTCTTTCCTTTGCCGAATACGAGCCCAAGAACCATAGCTGCCCCGGTTAAGGCTCCGCAGGTGTGTTGCTGCCTCCCAATGCCCCCTCCGAAAGCACAGGCAACACGCAGAGAATCATCTTCCGAAAGCCCTGATTCATTAATGAAAGCAGTCAGAACGGATTGGGAACAATTAAATTTGTTATCGAAATATTCGAGGGCTTTTTCGGAGCGGTCCATCTGAAGAAATTTTTAAATTGATGCTTTAAATACCTATGCATTCCCGAACGGGTGAAATCGGTGCATAAAAGCGATTTTAACCAATTCACATACAAAAATAGAAGGTATTTTGATGCAGCTTACAACCCAGGAAGGAATTGGGAATAAAAAAATGGTCCTTGTTTTATTCCGAAACCGGTTTTTTATCCCAGTTCGTATTGGCTTCCTCAATCACTTCCATTGAGGTTTCTTTACCCAGATACGAATCTATAATCACATGCACCAGGTAAATTAGCGGGGTAAGTGCTATAGCCAGCAGCACCTTGTAAATATACTGGGTCATCCCGACACGGAAAACCTGTTCAAGGCTCCAGTTCCCGAAAAAATAAAATGCGATGAAAAGTATCACAAAACTGTCGATCAGCTGCGAAATTACGGTTGACCCGGTAGCCCTCAGCCACAGGTATTTATGGCCTGTAAGTTTCCGGAAATAATGGAAAACATAGGCATCGATCAGCTGGCTCACAAGAAAAGCCGTAAGGGAGCCGGCAATGATCCCAAGACCTGCCCTGAATATAGAATTATACGCAAAATTTATATCGAATGGTCTGCCTTGGGGATCGGTCCCGTTAAGTTTCATCCAGAAATCAGCCGGAGGCATCCCGGTCCAGAGCAAAATAACAATGAATGCATATGCAATCATACCGGCTGTTATAAAACTGATCTGCCTTACTCCGCGCTTCCCGAAATATTCATTTATAATGTCGGAGAAAATAAACACTATAGGCCATATTAATACACCGACACTGAGGTTAAGGTCGGTAATCATGCCAAAAATATTCAGATGAAGCGGAGCAATTCCAAGCAGTTTCTCGAATGAGAATATTTTCACCCCGCCGAATTCGGCAATCAGTGCATTGGTAATAAAAAAGCTTGCAAGCAACAGATAGAGCAAGGTCTTCTTACTCAATGGTTTGGGCTCATCCATATAATTTATGTTCTCAGATAATCAGATTAATAATATACTTATTCCCAGGTAACAACTGCAATACGTTTGCGTCCATCCATCCTGATTTTTAATGCATTATCAAACCGCACATGCCTGAAAAAGTTCGTTTTGTTGATAAGTTTCTGTCTTTTCAGAAGCGCATAATCAATAAAACTCTTGCCGATTTCGGGTTGCACCGAGAAATACCCGACATTCATCGAAGTCACATTATGGAAGAAATGAGAACCCGATGAAGCATCCAAAGGATAGCCTTCGAGGCTTGTTTCGACTATGGTTTTTGCATGACTGATCTGCGGCCAGTTAACAGGGATACCGATCCATCGGTCGCGTGTACCCCAGCGGCCGGGAGCGATAAGTATGTATTTCCTGTTTTCCTTAATCATGAAATGGTTCAGCTGTTCAATTTCGGTAACCATTTCGCGTGTTTTACTTTTATCGAACTCATCTTTATCGATATAAATCACATCGGTAACATCGCCGACTAACCCATTTCCCATACCTTTCTCGGAATACAGCACAATTTCGTCGCGCTTTATTTCATTCATATCTACCTGGTAATCGAGTTCAGCCCCTATTAAAGGCTTGATCTGCAGCAGGTAGAATGTGGTTTTGTAATCTTTGTCGCGGGTAAGATCGATGGCAAATTCGATCTCCACCGGTGTACCCATGGCTTCTTTAACAATATCCAAAACGGTTTCGATGGTTTTAGCCATAGGGCAGTAATCGTATTTCAGAACATTGCTGAAGTTGATTACTCTTGGCCCGGGTGTGGTAATACCGGGAATCAGGCGCTGGTTATCCCTGTCGTAAACCGATGCAAGATGGCGCAATGTTCCGTGCTGTTCGGCAATATCAATTTCCATTTCACGCAGACCAGCCATTTCGCCTTCAAGAAGGTTTACGTCACTTTTTGCCAGGTCGACTGCCAGGAACTTTACCTGCGAGTTTTTATACAGGTCCTTCGGCGTGAGAATTTCAACTGCCGGGTAATTGGGCGAAAAACGATAGGCGCTTCCTCCATCGACGACAAACTTTCCAAGGCCTAAAGCTGCAACGGCAAATCCTTCTTCCGGCTTCATATGAGCAAAAGGGTAATAATTATACGATTGTGCTACCCCGCTGATATGTGGGTAATAAACATCATCATACTGGTTACCTACAACTTCCTGGACCACTATGGCCATTTTCTCCTCATCGAGTTTATAATTAATGGCTTCGATATACCCGCGGGCTTCGGGTGAATAAACTGATGCATATACCAGTTTAATGGCATCCATAACCTGTGTGAGGCGGACGTTTATATCCGGATGGTTGTTCGGTAAAAGGTAAGTTTCGAAAATTCCGGCAAATGGCTGTGAAAGAGAATCCTCAAACAACCCTGACGAACGTATAGCCAGGGGTTTGTCGATTAATTTAAGTAGTACGCGAAGCCGCCTGATCAGTGTATCAGTGAGCACACTGCTGGTAAACAGCTTTTTAATATCATCGTAGTTCTCAATATCCGTGATTTTCTCCCTGATCCTGTTGCGTTCAATAAAATACTCGAATTCATCGGTACCGATTACCGAGGTAATAGGCGATTTGATATTGATATCGGGGACATGCTTGTTGAAATCGTAATTATAGATGAGTGTATTGATAAAAGCAAGTCCCCTGCCTTTACCACCCAGTGAACCGGGAACCAGGGTGACCACGTTATGTTCGTCGAGCAAAGCCGATTCCTCGAAAGGAATCACCTTGCCACGGTTCTGTTCGTTCCTGAACTGCCTGATCTTTTCAATCAGGTACTCACGAAGCTCGGATGCATTCTGAAAATCACTTACTTTGGCCGGATTGATAATTTTTGCCACCTGTATTTCGCCACGGGCCATGAGCCAGAGCGAAAAATGGTCCTTGCGGGCATGAAACAGAAGTGACTCATCGGGGATTGTTCGGAGGTGGTTTTCGAATTCACGCAGCGATTTGGCAATTGCAATCTGCACACCATCCTTATCGCGGTAAATAAAGTTACCAAAGCCAAGGTAGTGAGTTATAAAGCTCTTGAAATCCTGCGAAAGGCTTTCGGAATTCTTATCGATAAAAGTAGCCCTGAGTTCATAGGCACGCGCGGAATTTTCGGGCTCCGACGACTGGATTATAACCGGGAGATCGGCATTGGTTTCGCGTACATAACTTACCAGTTCGAAACCGGCATCCTTGTATTCGCGACCGTTACGGTTAAATTTAACATCGGTAATCAGGCAGAGCAGGTAATCCTGGTAGTCGTTTATAATTTCGACAGCTTCTTCGTAATTGGCCGCCAGCAGGATTTTAGGCCGTGCGCGTAATCGCAGTACCTTGTATAACTCGTCGGTACTTACATCGTCGATAATACGGCGGGTCTGATCCATCACAATACCATAAAGCAGCGGTAGATAGCGGGAATAATATTGAGGACTGTCTTCAACCAAAAGCAAAACCCTGACTAAACCAACACGGGTATCGTTTTCAACATTAATTTTATCTTCCAGCAACTTAATCATGGCAAAGAACACCTTGCTTTCGCCATTCCAGACAAATACACGGTCGATGTTTTTAAACCGCTCGCTTACTTCGGTAAAATATGCAACATCCGAGTTGTTGTTGAGCAGGGCAAAAATCGGGATATACGGAAACTCGTTCCTTATTTGAGCCGAAATGCTCACCGGCAGGGTCTTATCGACTCCAACCATAAAAATGACCAGATCGTAATGCTTTTCATTCAATTGAATAATTGCTTCCTCTGCTGACGAAACCCCGGTAATCCTTGGCACTGAGGTTAAACTCAGCTGGTGATATTCGCCAAGCACATATTCAGAGAACCGTCCCTCCTTTTCAATCGTGTAGGCATCATAAAGATTGGCAACCAGCAATATCTCCTTTACTTTAAATGGCTGAAGATCGTGGTAAACATCGCGGTCGTAATTGTTTTTATTAAGGAATCGCTGCAGAAGTTGTTTCCCGCTGACCTGGGTATCGCGCAACGGGCTCTCGGTGTTCCGGTTTTTATCAGCCGAACGTGATTTACGCAACAGTTCCCTGGCAGCAATGCTGTTGAGGTAACCAGTTATGGCGCTCGCCAGGTTAATGATAAGGTGGCGTTCTTCTTTCAGAAACGGGCCCTCATCGAGGTGTACAAATTCCCTTGTATAAAAAATATCAATATAACCCGATCCTCCGTCGATAGAGTCGAACGACTGGCGCTGCAACCACCTTGATTCCTGGAAACCGGGCGAGCGGTAATCCTTCCCGTTATAGCCAATCCTGCAGGAAGTAAACTCAGGATATTGCCAGGCGCCTGGAAAAAGTTTTGCCAGCTGCTGCAGGGTTTCATCAACCGGCTTGCCTTCGCGCAGAATATCATTTGTCTGGTTGATTGCCGCCAGTTCCTTCAGGCGCTCGGTGCGTTCCGAAATCAGCCGGCGTATCTCCCTCGGATCATTTAAAAGTTCATTTTCTTCAGTCATATTCTAATTCTATTTTAAAAATAAACGCTGAACAAATTTGGGTAAAAATATGATGCAAAGGTCCCCGAAGCGAACAAAATTAAAGACAGACTGAAAATGATCGGATGCACCTTTATCTTCATGGTTATCCGATAGGTATAATCTGCGTCCCGAATCGTGCCTGAAATGGAAACAATAAAAATATCTGAAAGGAAACATGCAGAAATTCGCTATATTTGGTGAATAACTTGTATTTGCGGTTTAATAGTTTTGATCTATGAAATTCAATCTATCAGTGATATTAGTCATTGCTACTCTTTCAACGAAAGCACAGACAGGCACCTATCATCCCTTCCCCGACAGTAATGCCTACTGGAATATCAGTTTTACAAAAGGAATGTGCAATGGGATGGGAGGATGGGATTTTGAGGACTATTGCATTTTGTTTTCAGGGGACACATTAATAGGGAACAAATCCTATCACAAAATATATGTTCCTTATATACAGAAGTATATTTCAGGAACCTGTACCCAGACAAATTTTAAAGGATATAAAGGAGCAATAAGGCAGGAGATTGAGAATAAAAAAGTGTTTTTCGTGACACCTTCCGGAGCCGAAAACCTGCTTTATGACTTTAACCTGAATGTGGGTGATACGTTAAAAGGGTATATCCGACCAATATCGGGAGTAGCAAAAGTTATAGCTATTGATTCTGTGCTGGTTGGGAGTGAATACCGGAAACGATGGAATTTTTATTCTTCCTATAATGCTTATATGATTGAGGGTGTAGGATTTACCTATGGCCTTATCCAGCATTATTACCCAGTTAGCCAGACTGATGCTGATTATTATTCAATCTTCTGTTTCAATCAGAACGGGCAGACACTGTTTCCTGTACCGGGCTATTCATGCACGTTGATAACTTCATCAAGTGTGCAAACTCATGTTCAAGACCCAGTCAAAGTTTATCCCAATCCTTCGCATGGGTCATATGTCGTTGAACTTTCCGGGTCACCGGGAATTATAGAATTGCAAATTTCCGATCTGACAGGTAAAGTTTTCTGGAGAAAACAAATCCAGAACGAATCATTAATTAAAATTGGTAAGTTGCCGGCGGGAGTCTATGTTTTGACAAGTAGGAACAAAGAAAACCGGACAACAAACAGAAAGTTAGTGAGCTGCCCCTGAAAAAACAGCTACTGATATCCAACAGTTTCAGTATTAAAATTATTACTTATTCTGGTACCGGCTATTTCAATTTCCAGCCAAATTA
>CAISRK010000324.1 GCA_903887815.1 uncultured Bacteroidales bacterium
GGGGTTGGCATTATGGCGATGGTATAGCCTATCAGAAAAGGTTTGATCTTATGCCGGCCGGATATACAGGTGCTTCAGTCACAAAGGCCGCTGTTTTTCTGAGTTTCTTCACCATGTCCGACATTCACCTGGTGGACGAAGAAACGCCTGCCGGAGCAGTATATTATTCATACAAAGGAGGTGGAGGTACTTCAGGATATAATGCGTCGATGCTTCTTACGACTCAGATGCTCAATGCTGCAGTGCAAACAGTAAATGTTCTGCATAAGCAGAGCAAGTTTGATTTCGGCTTCTCCCTTGGTGATGATTGCGACAATTCTCAATACAACGAATTAAGATGGTTCATCGACGTACTTGACGGAAAGTTAATAAACCCCGACTCCGGGGCTAAGGATGATCCTATCCCGGGGCCGGGTAATGATTACCAGGATACATTCCAGGCTGAAGGACTTGATCAATCCATACCTTGGTACCAGGCTCTCGGCAATCATGACCATTTCTGGAAAGGTTCATACCCGGTTACCGACAACTTTCGGCCAAATTATACCGGATCCAAAATTATAAATCTTGACAATCCACTGACCGGCCTTGACGGAAGAGGTTTTTATATGGGATCAGTAGATGGCAGCACACCTTATGGCAGTATAATAGGTGTGGGCGCTACAGCGGACTTTCAAACACCTCCGCAGGTTCTGGCAGCCGATCCTGACCGTCGCTCATTGAGAAGAGAGGAGTGGATAAATGAATTTTTTACAACATCATCAAAACCGGTCGGACATGGATTCAGTCAATCGAACGTAACATCGGGATTCGCCTGTTATACTTTCGAACCCAGGATGGATATCCCCATTAAAGTAATCGTGTTAGATGATACCCAAAAGGACAGTGATCCTAATATGGAAGGATATTCACACAGTTCTCTTGATACTGAGCGTTTTCAATGGCTTATCACTGAGCTCGACAAATGCCAGGCAGAAGCAAAGCTTGCAATCATTGCGGCGCACGAACCAATTGGTATTGGTCCCGGTTTATGGAGCCAGGCATCTCAGGTGACGGAACAACAGCTGATTGACAGCCTTCATAATTACCCGAATCTCGTAATGTGGATATCCGGTCACCGTCATCTTAATTCAGTTACACCACAACCATCAAAGGATCCAGCACATCCTGAACTCGGTTTCTGGGTGGTTGAGACCCCTTCGTTAAAAGATTTTCCTCAGCAGTTCCGCACTTTCGATATTGCTCGCAACAGCGATAATACCATTTCAATCTTTGCCACCTCGGTTGATCCGCTGGCCCAACCCGGATCGTTGCCGGCCCTGGCGCGGATGTATGCCATTGCATCGTATCAGTTATTCAGCTACCAGATTTCCGAATTGCCTTCCGGAGCTTACAATGCAGAGCTGTTAAAACAACTAACTCCTGAAATGCAGGCAAAAATTCAAAAAACCGGTACAGAGAAATGATAGGATTCAGCTTATTATAATACCAACAAACAGAACATGAAAAAATTTACTTTACTTCTCGCCTTACTAATCACTACTTCATTGAGCTCCTGGGCCCAGTTCTCATTTATTCATATTTCGGACCTGCATGTTTCCAGCATCCTGCTTCCAAACAGCGATACCAATGCACAGTACTTCCGATGCTATATAGATGAATTCGCCGGCTTATCTCCAAAACCCGCTTTTGTACTCGTAAGCGGAGATATATCGGACATAGGCAACCTTGCTCCCGGCGGCATGTACTCGACCCTTACACAGTATTTGTATCCGCCAACACTTACGAATCCGGGTGCAGGGGCATATTTTATTGATCCCGCCAAAACCATTCCAATCTATTTTACCCCTGGAAATCACGAATACTGGGAAACAGTTGTCAACCAGATTCCTGTATCAAATGACACTCTTAAGTATTATACGAAGTATATAACACCTGATCAGGACTATGCCGTCACAACCGATATTGCTGTCATCGTTTTTCTCCGTTCCGGACATGATGCTTATGGCAGCGCAACAAATATTGAAGGCAGCGGGCTATCAGCACAACAAATCAGCTGGCTGCGGAATATCCTTAGCACGAACAGTAGTAAAAGAAAAATTATCACTATGCATCACCCGGCAGTAAATGCATATGGCACCAATTCTGACGGGACTCCTTATCCAGGACCAATTTCCGACACAGCAGACAATTCAATACTGAACAACAGGACGATGTTCCTTAACATTTGTGATTCAAACCATGTGGATGTAGTTCTCTGCGGGCATGAACATCAAAATGTTGTTGTAAACAGACAAGGAGATGTCGTAAGCGAAAACTGGTCAGGTGGTACACGGTATATACAGACCGCAGCTGCATTTAACCGTTCGTACAGGATAATAAACGTTGATCAGACCTTTATAACAGTAAGTACTCCGTTACGAAGCTGCGTCGTCACAGGCTTTGATAAATCCGATGCTTCAACGAATTTCTCTTTCTCCCCTAATCCGGCTAGTGATCATTTAGTAATCAAATTTCCTGAAAAAGCAATAGTGGAGATAGTAAATGTTAATGGCCAGGTAATGAAAACTATACTACACAAAAGCCCTGTAACAAATGTTGAACTTGGCGACTTAACAGCAGGAGTTTATATGTTAAATATTAAATCGGATAAAGGTTTTTTTGTAAAGAAACTTATTAAACAGTAGAATTTACACCTAGTACCACAAATCCCTGGATCTAATAATTCCATTTTCAGTCAAAATCATTTTAAGATGAAACGTAAGCAAAAATCACTTGTTATTTACTTCGCAATTCTGATAATCCTGTCAGTAAATGCATGTTCAAAAGATAATTCCCCTGACCCGGTTGATCATAAGGCTGAACTTGAGAAACTTTACCAAGCAGCGGTTACAGACGCAATAACAGCTGATTCGTCAGAAATCTGCAATACACTCTGGGCTATTAATTCCAGCAATCCGAAACTGGAATGGAAGATTATTAACAACCAGAAATATGTTCTGGTCGGCAATTTCAACCAATATCCTTCAAGTTATTCGGATAGCTCGGTAATAAACTCATGGGGTGAAATCTGGATTTTTATTCCTGCACAGTTAAAGAGCCGGATCACATCGGCTCCTATTCCCGATGCTGATACACTATTGCGGTTGAGGCAGATGTTAGGTTTACCGCAGCAGAATTCCAATAATTACATTGTTGAACTTTGGGTAAAACC
>CAISRK010000325.1 GCA_903887815.1 uncultured Bacteroidales bacterium
AATTTCTAAGTACATGACAAAAATTTACAACATTCTTTAAATTTATCTAAATCATTACCGAACATTACATTAGCAAGTAATGTCAGGCCGTATTTGAAAATACTCTTTGCTTTTCTGCCATGCGTTTTGATTTTGATGGGCCAAATTTCATTCAAATAAATGCCTGCTTTGTATGCCCAAACAAATGCTACAAATACAAGAGCAAAAAGTTTGCTTATCCGGTCCATTTCAGTCAAATGAGTATCTTCAATGTTGAACCCACTTGACTTTAGCGCCTTAAAAGCAGTTTCAATCTGCCATCGTTCTTTGTATACTGACTGCGCCTGTTCAGGTTTATTAAACGAAACAATAATCTGAAATTCAGGAATGCCTAGCTTGTTTTTGACTTTCGAAGCCGATAGATAACAGAGTTGGCCATTGACGTAAACAATACCGCTGTAAAAAGCATATTGATTGATCTTTACATGGTTGAACAACCAGGAAGCTTTTACCCTATGCCCATTTCTTGGTATAAACACCCAGAAATTATCTCGAATTCGTATGTGGTACCGAATTTGATTTGCGTTGAGATAACCCAGCCAATGATCGCCAATAAACTCCCTGTCAGCCAGCAGGCAATCAATACTATCCTTGCCAAACAAGCTAATGTAGCGTTGCATGAGTTCAATACGTTCGTTTGTAGATGAATTGCCAAATTTGGGCATCATCGTAAACAGGACAGGGAATGCAACGCCTTGGTAAACAATGGCAACGACTAGAACATTGATGTTTGCTAAACCAAACTTCCAGTTAGTTCTATCCATCGCCAGACGATAGGGAGGTTTATGTGGAAGTAGTGCAAACACTAAGCGAGCTATAAGATTGGTATCCAACAGATAATCTGACATGAAGCGTTGAATTCTGCGTAGTGATGAATCTACTTTCACTTCGTTCTCAAAACAGATAGCCAATTTCTCAAAACAGACTGTTTGAACTTTGCAAAGAGCCATAATAAATAAGCCAAAGAACTTTATTCGGGCTAAATTCATATTTTCCCCGAAGATTTCTACTAAGGTAGAAACTAATATGCTATTTTTACTCTCATTCCTGATGTTCATGTATCTTGTTGACATACGTGGTGGTATATCATCTAAGATACTGAATATCAGGATATTAAATCATTTTATCAGCAATAGTTACTACCAAGTTATTAACATATATTGTTGATTATCAATTGTTTATACTTTTTGTCATGTACTAAGATATCTGGATTAAAAAGCACCCAGGCAACGATACTATTAGCATACACACCTGGCGACAACTTGCGCTTTATAGCCTATGCTGGTGGTTTAACGTCTATTTTAAATGATGTGCCAACCGGTACTAAAACAATATCTTTTGCTTTTTCGTTAACTGGAATTACTACAGTACTTATACCAGCAGGTTCCTTTACTATGGGCAGTCCAGCCAATGAAGTAAATCGTGGAACTGATGAAAACCAATACCAGGTAACACTAAGCGCTTTTAAAATGAGCAAATACGAGGTAACCAATGCCCAGTATGCCGCTTTTATGAATGCGAAAAACATAGGCAGCACCGGTATTTGGTTTTCAGGAGCATATCCTTCACAAAGCCTTATATACCAAAGTGGTGGCATTTACGACTGGGGCTTGCATTATAATGGCTCGAAATGGGTGCCTGTTGCTGGTTACGAAAACTATCCGGCAATGTGCGTACCCTGGTATGGAGCCACCGAGTTCGCTACATATG